>JAUPUR010000084.1 GCA_030917445.1 Patescibacteria group bacterium
AGCATAAAGAATGGTGGGAAAAACATCGACCACTCGGGGTGATGATTGAAAACCATCAAGAATCTCGACCTCAGTCTTGAAACTCATTATAAGATGATATTTATGAAGAAGTTGATGAAGTGGGAATTAATCGTTTCCTTTCTGTTTATTACTGTGACGATGCTGGGTTAGTAGGTCCAGTTCGATCAGCGCGGACATATTTCCTTGATTTTATTTCAGAGTATGGTGATTTCCCTATTTATTCACATCAAGGTGGAGCAAATTGTAACGCTGAAACAGGATCTGGGTGTGCAAATGGTGCAAAAGCAGATGCCGCAGGGCAAATAAAGAAATACGGTTGGTATAGTTACAATGATATTGACGGCTTATATATTGGGTTGCCTGTTTACAAACGAGATGAATCACGATTACCCAACGTTGCAACCGAGCACACTGTTTACTCTACAACGACAAAGTTATGGAAAGAAGCAAAAGATAGAGGCTTGACTGAAAAAGATAGTGATGGGAATGCATGGGATGAGAATTTTAGAGAGTATAAATTTCAAGATGATATAAAGGAAAGTGAAAGACCTGTTTCTCAAAAAATATCAGTTGAGTTTTGGTCAAGTCAACCAAATTACAATGTCTCATGGAGTTATGACACAGCAACAAATGCTTATCTTCGCACAAATGCCAATGTAAAACATCTTGATAACAATACTGACGAACAACTTGCAGCAAAAAATGTTGTTATTTTGTATATGCAAGAAAGTAATGCAAACGATGGCTACCCAGGGAATCTCCATTTACTTTATGGAACAAAAGGTAAAGGAGATGCAGTTGTTTTCCAAAATGGTGAAGAAATTGAAGCAACCTGGTCAAAGGCAGATAGAGAATCTCGAACGATCCTTACTGATTCATCCGGAAAGGAGATTTCATTTACTCGAGGAAAAATTTGGTTCACTATCGTCCCTACAGATAGCCCAGTTGTGGTAAATTAAGAGTAGTATTTGTATTCGAAGTGTGCTTTCCTCATTGCAAGATATGCTTTTTTGCACTATAGTAATGACTACTGCCTTTTCAGTACAAACTGAACTATGTTAGCAGATTTAATTACCTCAAAATCCAGAACAACTCTTCTTAAAGTTTTTTTAGCAAATCCATATGAAATGTATCACGTAAGAGAATGTGTACGTCGAACTGGAGATGAAATTAATGCAGTAAGACGAGAACTTCAATTTCTTGAAAAAAACGGAATTCTTCAAAAAGAACAAAGAGCAAATAGAGTTTATTATTCACTTGATAAAGAGTATCCATTTTATTTTGATCTGCTTGGAATCGGTGCCAAAACTATCGGCCTTGGAGATGAAGTGATCAAAAATCGTCCAAAACTTGGTAAAATAAAATATGCACTTTTTTCTTCTCGTTTTGTGAGAAGAATTAAGAAAAATCCAGATGATGTAGATTTTGTTGTCATCGGGACAATTGTCTTGCCAGAACTTGCAGCCCTTGTACGTACAGAAGAGGGTAGGCTTGGGACAGAAATTAATTATACTGCTATGACTGAGGAAGAATTTAAATTTAGAAAAAAAAGAAATGATCCTTTTATCGCAGGAATACTAGCGCAAGGGAGAGTTATGCTTCTTGGTGATGAAGAAAGTATGTTGACATGAAAAAGACATCACCCCTTCTTATTATTTTTATTTCACTAGTGACATTGATTTCTTTTCTTATTAATGTTCCAAGTAGTATCAACATACCTTTTCTTTCAGACAAACCAGTTCAACTCGTAAATATTAATACTATTCTCAAACCACTTGGACTTGAAAGAAATGTTGATGTTAGGAAAGGTTTAGATCTTGAAGGTGGAACAAGTATTACTTTGGCTGCAAACATGAAGGAAATTCCTTCAAGTCAAAGAGAAGATGCTTTGGATTCTTCCCGAGAAGTTATTGAAAGACGTATTAATTTTTTTGGTGTTTCAGAACCAATAATTCAGACATCCACTCTTAATAATAATTACAGAATTATAGTTGAGATTCCTGGAGTTTCTGATGTCAATCAAGCTGTTAGTCTCATAGGTCAGACTGCACAACTCTCATTTTGGGAAGAAGGAGATGCATCTATTTCCGCTGAAATTGCAAGTGAGTCAGCACGACCATTTGGAGTAGATCAAATGCTAGGATCGAGTGCGAAGAAAACAGATTTGACAGGGAAAGACTTACAAAAAGCAGCTGTAACATTCAATCCCAACACTGGCCTACCACAAGTACAATTGACGTTTACTCCTGAAGGCTCAAAAAAGTTTGCTGATATTACTCGTCGAAATGTGGGGAAAATCGTCGGTATTGTTTTAGATGATGTACTTATTCAAGCTCCTCGAGTTAATGAGCCAATACTTGGAGGCACAGCTGAGATTTCAGGTCAATACACTATCGAGCAAGCAAAAGCTCTTCAAATTCAATTAAATGCAGGTGCGTTACCTGTCCCGCTTACAGTGCTTGAACAGCGCTCTATTGGAGCCACACTGGGCCAAGAGACTCTTGAAAAAAGTGTTGTGGCAGGATTTATGGGATTTATCGTCATTGTAATCTTTATGACAAGTTTGTATGGACGACTTGGAATTGTTGCGAGTTTGGCATTGCTTGTGTATAGTCTTGTGACACTTGCTCTTTTTAGATTGTTCAATATTACACTGACACTTGCTGGGATAGCAGGATTTATTCTCTCAATTGGAATCGCAGTAGATGCAAATATCTTGATTTTTGAAAGAATGAAAGAAGAAATGAGAAAAGGAAAGCCAGGAATAATTGCACTTGAGATTGGATTCACTCGTGCTTGGGCATCAATTAGAGACTCTAATATTGCAAGTCTTATCACCTGTGTAACACTTATAATTCTTGGAACAGGAATAGTACGTGGATTTGCATTGACACTTGCAATAGGAGTGGTTGTTTCACTTTTCTCAGCGATTACTGTTACTAGAACACTTCTGAGAGTTATGAACAAAAATATATGAATATTGTAAAACACAGAAAAATTTATTATCTAATTTCACTCATCCTTATTGTTCCGGGGATAATATCTCTTTTTGTTTGGGGGTTAAATCTTTCTATTGAATTTACAGGTGGTTCGAGAATGACATATACTTTGGAATCTGTAGACGAGAAAGTTTCCCAAACAATAGAAAGTGCTTATTCCTCTCATGGTGTTGAAACGGCGTCTCTGCAGCTCTCAGGAAACGAGGTCATTGTTAGATCTGAGCCAATACTCAAAAAAGAAGATGCAAAAATTTTATCGGATCTTAAGAAAACATATCCAACTATAAAACAAGAATCATTTGAAACAATTGGCCCGACAATTGGGGAAGAAATAACAAGAAAAGCTTTTTATTCAGTGATCGTAGCTTCACTTCTTATTGTTCTTTATATAACAATTTCGTTTAGGAAAGTTCCCAAACCTGCGACAAGTTTGAGATTTGGTATAGGTGCAGTCTCAGCTCTATTGCATGATGTTTTATTACTTGTTGGTCTTTTCTCAATCTTTGGTCATTTTTTCAATGTAGAAATTGATAGTCTTTTTATCACAGCACTTTTAACTGTCATGGGTTTTTCAGTACATGACACAATTGTTGTCTATGACAGAATTAGAGAGAATCTCTTAAGAACTTCAGGGATGACATTTGATAAAGTAGTGAATGATTCAATACTTCAAACGTTTACACGCTCTCTTAATACTTCTGTTACAGCTATGCTTGTGCTTTTAACTCTTCTTTTATTCGGGGGAGAGAATGTGAGATGGTTTGTTGTAGCCCTTCTTATTGGTATTGCTAGTGGTACTTATTCCTCTATCTTTAATGCTGCTCCACTTTTAGTGACATGGCACCATTTCTCTCAAAAAAAGAAAAACCTCCGTGTATAAATATGAAGCTTTACCTGGGTTTTGAAAATACTTCAAGAAATTGAACATTTACTTACATAACTTTCTCGTACCAATTTGCAAAATTCTCCCACAGTTCTTCACTATTGAATGAATGTTTTCCAGATTTAATAGCTTCAGCTTCAGAGATTCCAGG
>JAUPUR010000085.1 GCA_030917445.1 Patescibacteria group bacterium
ATCAATAAAGAAACAGTTCAAGTCAGAGCTCATATTAGAGAAATGAAAATTCTCAGTTCGCATGCCGATCTTCCTCGCCTTTTGAAATGGGTAGGACATATAAAAGGAGTCAAAAAGGTTTTCCTCACTCATGGTGAACTTCCACAACAAGAAGAATTAAAAGCACACATTACCTCTACTCTTTCTCTAAAAGAAGTCTATCTTCCACAAAATGGAGAAGAATTTCCATTATCTTCGGTAGAAATCGCTTGAATGTACAAGTCTCTCAAAACGATCATACTTTTTTCTCCACAACTCTCTATCTCTCCCTCGTTCTTCAATATCATAAGGAGCGAAAAATCGTCGTGCCCGATGATGAAGAAGCAACTCCCCCAATTGATCAGTTAAAAGTAAATTCGGCTCTGCTTTTTGTCCAGATAACTCCAAAACCTGTGCCATAGTGACCACACAATCAAATGCGTGATAACCACCAACCACAATCTTTCCCTCATGGCGAGGAATATTCTCAACTACTTTTCGTAAATATCTTTTATGTTTGTCACCCTCCCATTTGAGAAATGGAACTTCTACCGAAATAAATGTGTCAAAAAGTTCTTGTGGATACAAAGTACTTATGTATTCAGGAGAAGTATCAGAATAGACTATACCAGTTATTGGTATCCCTTCTCTTTTATATCGAGTTAAAATTTTTCCAGATGTTTCACGGAATTCACCTTCAAACGTCCCAGTGAGCTCATCAATGTCTCTGAGCCCTCCACCTGTCGTTCGCATATCAGGATACATGATGACAACTGCACCTACTTTTGATACTTCTCTTTCATGTGAAGAATTTCTCTCAACCATGAGGGGGATTATAACAAAATTAAATACTCATCCGTCCGCTATTCTCTTTGAGCCATTTAACTTGCTGCCTATATGAAGGAGTAAATCTCCTCACAGTACTCCAAAAAGCACGTGAATGATTTTTTTCAGTTGTATGTGCTAGCTCATGAATGATGACATAGTTGAGCGTTAAGAGAGGTGACATAATGAGGCGCCAACTGAATTGGAGTCTGTTGTCTGCTGTACATCGTCCCCACTGTGATCGTGTATCAGAAAATGTAATATCCGTGAATGAAGTTTTCATCTCACGCGCATATTTTTCTGTTTGAAAAGTAATCAGTCTTCTTGCTTCTCGAATATAAAAATCCTCAATTTCTTTTTTTATACGAAATGTTAAGGACATGGGGAAATATAATTTCTTATTTTTAACCTCAATTTTTGCAAAATCTCCAATCGTGAGCGTTACTTCTTGTCCAAGATACAAGAAAATATCTCCTTCTTTAAATGTATGTTTGAGATGAGGTCTTTGTGAAACAATTGAGAGTTTTGACTTTATCCACTCATCATGTTCCTCTATAAATTTCTCAATTACTTTCTCACTTAACCTTTCAGGAGCCTTCACAACGAGAGATCCATCAGGCAAAATTTGAAGAGAAAGTGATCGTCTTTTACTGTCAACACGAGTATAAGAAAGAGGACTAGTCATTGGGTTTTTATATTAGCACAAAAATATCTCAATTAGATTTACCTAAAGTGCAAATTACAGACTATATGAGGATCTGAGGGAACATTTTGTTCCTTTTCACTTAGTATATATTTTTCAATAGTTATATCATTGATAACTCTTCTAAAAAGTGGGTCTTTTTGAATATTGACCCTGACCTCTTTCCAGTAGACAGGATCTGTTTTTGCGTGTTCTGGAGTAGGATAGTAAATAAGATACATCGTCTTTTCTTTTTCACATAATTTACCAATATTTCCATTCATTTTTTGAGTAAAATTCATAGCATATCGTGCAGAGTACCCAAACTCATCTGGTGAATAGACAAAGTACCCAAAATCCCCTTCGGAGTCCGCAAAAATAAATTCTGCTGCTTCTTTATTCAACCTCCATGATGAAGAGTCTTTACCAGTAAAACTATTTTCCCACCAATTCCTATATGAAACAGCTGCATTAATAGCTGTATACAAGATAATGATGGCAAATGCTGCAAAAACCACTCGTGGAATTGTTCGATATAGACCCGCAAAAGCGATGACTGATAAAGGAAGAAATGCCCAGAAATAATAGTCAATTAGAATTCCTTTATACAAAAGTGTGATACCAACAAATCCCAAAATATATGCAAAGAAAAGTAGGTAATATCTTTTCCCTTCAAATGTTTGCTTTTTTATTATTTTGAAAATAATAAAAAAGTACAAAATAAGAAATGCTCCATGAGAGACCAATCCATTTTTGACTAAATCAATTATGCTCAAATAACTATCCACTCTATTTTTTATAAATTCGATTGCGTTCAACCTCTCACCTTTCGGTGAGCCAGTTCCCACAAAATGATCTATAAATGCTCTTACTTCTAAAAAATCATGTCTTAATTCAAAATAGATATACGTGCTAAATGGAATGAGGAGAATAAAATAACTCCAGAGGTCTTTATACCTTTTCTTTTTAAGAATAAAACCAAGTGATAAAAATAGCGTGACAGGGAGGGTAATCATACCAACAGCTGGCTGAAGCTGATAAATAAATCCATTAATGAGGAGAGCTATCACAAGACTTTGAGTTTTTACCTTTTCAAAATATCTAAACATAAAATAGACCAACCATGGAGTAATCAGTACAGACCCAAAACTTTGCGTAAATCCCGTTGAAAATGTCACAGCAAAAAACGAATAAATCAAAGAAGCAATTACTGCACTTGTTTTATTAAATATTTTAGAAGTTATAAAATAGACACTAACCACTGAAAGTAAAACTAAGAAAACCCAAAAATAAGCAATGACAATTGGATTGCCACTTCCTATCAGAAAAAGAGGGATATGGATATAGAGCCAAACCGGACCAAAAAACATTCCTGGAATTCCTCCAGCTTTGGGACCGATCAGTGTTGGATTTTTGGTAGCAATGATATCTTCAATAAGGAGAAAATCACGAGCAATATCTGTATGGAACATCATAGCGCCGCTCAGAAGGTGACTGGAAATAAGATAAAAGGAAAAGCAGTAAAGAAGGAGTACTATCAAAAGAAATATTTTCTTGAGAGTCTTCACCTCTTTATTATACACACATCACTTTTTAAGGGTTAAATGAGCCGAGAAGCATCACCTTGTTGTATACTATTTTTATGAGTGAAGGGGGATCTCATAGTGAACAAAAAGAACAGGAAATTCCATATAAAAGAGTAAAAGTACTTTTTCATGGAACAAATGCTTCCCATAGTCGAGAAGCCCTAATAAAAGAGATAGGACTTGGTGGACAAAAAGGTTATGCAACCCTCACTTCACATACTACGACGCTTGATGGATATTCAACGAATAGACATCTCAATCCTCTTGCAACTATTTGGTATCCACAACGTTTTGATATGGACCAAACACATGGGAAATACCAATCAATCCGTCGAGATTTTGATGAAAATGAAAAAGAATCGATAGCAGAAAGAATTAGACAACTTGATATTCCAGACGCTGATAAAAAAATAATTATTGATGAAGTTCTCTTTTACTTTAACAAACTACTTCCACAAGATCGTCTTGGATCAATTGTTATCCCAAATGATGGTGGTGATCAATTTAATATATTTGCACAAGTTCTCGACCGTGATGGACTTCAACTCTATACGCAAAATAAAGAAGAACTTCTCAACGCTGCACGCACCATGCTTGCTGCTACAACTATTACCTATCTTCAAGAAAATTTGACTGAAGATCAGCTCGCTTTGGACATTGTAGAAAGTAGTATTCAAGATCAGATGCTTACTGCAAGCGAGGATCTGAATGTCTTTATTCAATATGCAGACACAGTGACGCCAAATAGAGTAAATTCGTGGAAAAAATGGGAGAGAAAATTACAGAGTATTACATTTGCAGAACCTGTTCTTGAAAGATATAGAAATATACTTCTTCGGAAATACTCTTCCTACAAAAAATTTGACCGAGCTCACCTATAAGAGGAATAAGAAAGAGCCCCTGGGTCAACTTGCTCTGGCATCAAGCCACTAAAAGCCGCAATTCTTTCCCGATACAATGGATTTTCTGTTCGCTCAGACATAGAGTGGATTGTATAAAATTTAAGACCAAAAAACAACTATGGGATTAATTACGTTGTCTGAGGAATGCGGGGATGTCCCATTCATCTTCTTCAGCTGGTTTTTGAACAGGCTCTTGCTGCACAGGCGCTGATTGTTGTTGCTGTGGCTGTTGAACAGGTTGGATAGTATTGTGCTGTGGTGTCTGTGGAAGCTCTGTTGGTCTTCCGGTAACAGTATTGATATATTGTTTGACCTCTTCCTGTGCTTGTGATGGCATACGAAGATGTGGTGCAACAAATTGTTGTA
>JAUPUR010000086.1 GCA_030917445.1 Patescibacteria group bacterium
CAATAAAAGATGTTGAGAATATTACTCTTTCACAAACATTGAAAGCTAGTCAAAATGATAAAGTTGCTTATATTCGATTATCTCAGTTTGGTGATAATACAAATAAGGAATGGCTAGAACTCTCCAATTCTCTGAGTCTTCAATTAACAAATGATAAGAGCATTAAAGGAATTGTTCTCGATCTTCGCAACAATCCAGGTGGATATCTCACAGATGCTGTATTTATTGCATCAGAATTTTTAAAGAAGGGTACACCTGTTGTCCTGCAAGATGATGGAAATGGTAAAACAGGAAAACTTGTCGTTGAGAGAAATGGTTTGATGCTTGAAGTTCCACTTGTCATTTTAATTAATAAGGGTTCTGCGTCTGCAAGTGAGATTTTGGCAGGAGCAATGCAGGATTATGATCGTGCAATTCTCGTTGGTGAAACATCATTTGGAAAAGGAACAATTCAGAATGCAGAGGATTTAGGTGAAGGAGCAGGACTTCATGTAACAATTGCGAAATGGCTTACTCCAAATGGTACTTGGGTTCATAAAGTTGGACTGACTCCAGAAATAAAAGTAGAGTTATCGACAAAAGAACCTGAACGTGATATCCAGCTTGAAAAAGCACTTGAAGAGCTTTTATAAAAATATATTTATGAAAAAGCTTGTCATTCTTCTTATTATTCTTGGTGTACTTTTATGGGGACTTGGTTTTTTTACTCGTTCACTTACGTCAGTTCCTCAATTTCTTCAACCGTCTGAAAAGTTGAAGTCAGAAGCTCCTGCAGAACTTTATCCTCAAGAGAAAATTGTTATTGATGTCGTTAAAAAAGTGTCTCCATCAGTTGTGACAATTGCCGCTGAATCATCAATGACACAAGTAGATCCATTCTCATTTTTTGGCTTTGAATTCGAGCCTGAAGAGAGCAGTGAGGAACCACAAAACATCGGATCAGGATTTTTGGTAACAGAGGATGGTCTCGTTGTGACAAATAAGCATGTTGTCAATGAACCAGGAGTAACCTATACAGTTATTACGAACGATCAAAAGAAATATACAGTGAGGCAAATTTATAGAGATCCTCTCAATGATATTGCACTCATTAAAATTAATCCCGCAGATCACGTAGGAACAAGACTTACTCCTGTTGCTCTTGGTGATTCAGACAAACTTCAAGTAGGTCAAACAGCAATTGCCATTGGGACACCTCTGGGTGAATTTAGTAATACTGTGACAACTGGAGTCATCTCAGGGCTGGGGAGAGGTATTACTGCGGGAAGTGTCTATGAAGGTTTTATTGAACAACTTGATAATGTTATTCAAACAGATGCAGCAATAAATCCTGGAAATTCTGGGGGTCCACTTCTTAATTCTTCTGGTCAGGTTGTTGGCGTCAATACAGCAGTTTCTCAAAACGGACAAAATATCGGATTTGCTCTTCCTATTAATACAATAAAAGACTCAATGAATAATTTTAATGCAACAGGACAATTTAATAGACCATTTTTAGGAGTCTCATACAGAATGATTGATGAAGAGTTGGCTCTTCAGACAGCATTACCAGAAGGAGCATATATTCAAACCGTAGTGAAAGATTCGTCTGCAGAAAAAGCTGGTGTGAAAGAAGGAGATATTATAACTGAGATTGATGGACAAAAATTGGTTGCAGGAAAAAAAGAAATTTCAACAATTATTTCTCAAAAAAAAGTCGGAGACAAAATGAAACTTAAGATCTCGACCGAAGATCAAGAAGGGGAAAGGACACTCAAAGAGGTAGAAGCAGTGCTTCAGATTGCACCAGAGCAATAAATTGCCTATTGCAAACATATTTTTTATGCTATAATCTTAGGAAATGGCTACTAAGACAACAAAAACAACAGCAAAGAAAGTTACTCCAAAATCTCCAGCAAAAACAACAACACGAAAAAAAGTAACTCCAGTTGAGATTTCTGAGCCAGTAGTTGAGAAAAAATCAGCATCAACAAAAAGATCCCTTCCATCTATTCGAGTGAGAAGATCACATATTATTGTTGCACTTCTTGGACTTGCTCTTATTGCTGGTCTTTATCTTCTTCGAAATTATTTTATTGTTGCAACGGTAAATGGACAACCCATTACTAGAATTGAGTATTATGAAGAACTTGAAAGACTATCTGGCAAACAAGCACTTAACTCAATTGTGACAAAGAATCTTATTCTTCAAGAAGCAAAGAAACAAAATGTTTCCGTAACAAATGAAGAAATAGATAATGAAATCAGCACAATTAGTAAAAACCTTGAGGCTCAAGGACAAAAACTTGACGCAGTATTAACTCTTCAGGGTTTGACCATGGAATCTCTTCGAGAACAAGTTAGTCTTCAAAAACTTATTGAAAAAATGGTAGGTAAAGATATCAAAGTAACTGATAAAGAAGTTGCTGATTATATTGCTGCAAATCAAGAATCACTTCCTGAAGGAACAGATGAAGCTCAAATGAAAAAAGATGTTTCAGAGCAGTTAAGACAGCAGAAATTAAATGATAAAGTCCAAGAGTGGCTTCAAAAACTTCAACAAGAAGCAACAGTGAATTACTCACAACCACAAAGTTAATGAGTCATCAATCATCGATTTTTAATTTCGCATACACAATTTTTCTTGGTATTCTTATTGCATCATTTATTGGATTTGGTATTGCTGCATTTTATCCAGCACCAATTGCACCCGATTATAACGAATTTGTATTTTCCACATCACGTCCTGTTATTGAACCGGATGCTTCAATATCGGCTGAGCAAGAAGTAAAACAAAAGGAATATGATAGCGCATGGACTCAGCACACAAAAGACTTGAAAGAGTATAGTAAGAATGTCTCGTTAATTGCACTGTCACTCTCTGTTGTTGTTCTCGTTGTAGGCATTCTCTTTTCAAAAAAGCTTATGATACTTGCAGATGGTGTTATGTTCGGGAGTGTCTTAACACTTCTATACAGTGTTATCCGTGGAATTGAGTCAGAGGATGCTATGTTTCGATTTGTCGTTATAACTGTCGGTCTCTGTATATCAGTCGTCATCGGTTATCTCAAACTTCGAAAAAACTCCGTAAAATAATCCCTTGACATCACTTCTTGTTCTTCCTGTATGATTAATAGGAGAGGGGGTGATAGTATGGCTAAAAAATCAGTAAAAAAATCCACAAAAGTTGTTAAAAAAACCACAGCAAGTTCAGCTCATCATAATGATTTTATTCTTATTGTTGGAGGCGGATTTGTTGTCATTGCACTTATGTTCCTGATGACAAATGGATTTGGTACATGGGGAGTGAAGAGTATGGATGAGAGTAAGATGGGGTATGAGAAGAAAATGGTTGCTGAGGAGAATGTTGTTGTTATTAAAGACGCTGCCTTCAATCCTGAGACGATTACAATTAAAAAGGGAGATAGTGTGACATTTGACAATATGGATAGTATTCCACATCAGCTTATGGCAAATGATGAGAGTTTTGACACAGGTGTCATAGAAATGGCTGGAAAGGCATCAGTAATGTTTGATACAGTTCAAACTGTGACATACACATCTGTATCTGATCCATTAATGATGGGAACAATTATTGTCCAGGAGTAACTACAATGACGAAGACGCAAGGATAAATTCTTTCATTTCGTCATTGTTTAGTTTTCTTATTTTAGTCATGTTTCTTGGATCTTTCAAGAAACGTGATAGTATTTTGTAGGTGTCGAGGTCAAACTCATATTTCCAATCAGTTTCTTTCATAGTTCCATAGCTATCTGTGGAGATGGCGCTAAGGAGGCACCATCTATCTACCAAAAAGTGTTCAGTAGTTTCTTGTATTTCGTCTATTTCACTGATGACAACTGGTCCATCGAATGGCCACTGTTTTATTTTTGTTTGAGAAAATGCTTTGATATACCTCATGTTATAGGAAAGGGGAGATTCTTTGCCTTGACATGCCCCTTTACATCTTTCTAGTCTGTAGCCAAAACAACTTGACGTTGATTTTTCAAGTCCTAATATTTTTTCACAAAGAGTGTTTTCTTTTGCGATATCAGTAAGAAAATCTTTGGCCTGTTTTTTTGATCTAAAAAATCCCATGAATGAATCAAGATCTTCAACAGGGGGTGATGAAAAAGTGTTAATTTCTACTGTGAGATATCCATCTTGAGTAGTAGTCTTTTTAAGTCCTACGAGTTCTTGTTTTAGTCGAAGTTGTCTATTGAGAAGAGGCAATCTTTTTTTTATTAGTTGTGATTCAAGGAAAAGTGCTCCTAATTCACCAGATGTTTGAATTGTTTCAATACTCTCGATTTGTTGTGCAATTTTCATTTCTAGAGGTGAGTGAATATCTCCTGAAAAGTGAGAGAGAACACGCTCTTTGAGATTGATACTTTTACCAATATAGAGTGGAAGGTTTTCTGAAGGCAGTGAGGGGGTATTGTCAAGTGAACCATAGAATATATAAACACCTGGACTCTCTGGAAGATCATCAAGTGTTTTTTCAGAAAGCTTTATAGGCAGATATGGTTTTTGAAGCA
>JAUPUR010000087.1 GCA_030917445.1 Patescibacteria group bacterium
ATGAGAAGCTCAGAACGGCGCATCTAACAGATCATGGTATTGGTAAAATCGAAAAACTTTTTGGACTCTCAAACATTTATGAACAAGATTTTGATACTGTTTATCATATTGAGGCTGCATTGAAGGCGCGAACTCTTTTTCAAAAAGAAAAGGACTATATCGTCAAAGACAATCAAGTCATTTTAGTAGATGAATTCACTGGTCGTCTTATGGAAGGAAGAAGACTTTCTGAGGGTCTCCACCAAGCAATTGAAGCGAAAGAAAATGTACCAATCCAAAGAGAATCCAAAACAATGGCAACTGTTTCACTTCAAAATTATTTCAGAATGTATGAAAAACTTGCAGGTATGACAGGAACTGCTGTTACAGAAGCTGAGGAATTTAATAAAATTTACAAATTAGACGTTGTTGTTATTCCTACTCATAACCCTGTAGAGAGACAAGATCTTTCAGACGCGGTATACAAAACTTCACGAGCAAAGCTTAGTGCTGTGGTCAACGATGTCATTGAAGCTCACTCAAAAGGACAGCCAGTGTTAATTGGTACGACATCAATTGATAAAAATGAAATTATCTCAGAACTTTTGAAGAGACGAAAAGTTAAACATGAGGTGCTCAATGCAAAAAATCATCAACAGGAAGCACATATTATTGCTCAGGCAGGTAAGAAAGGTGCAGTTACAGTTGCAACAAATATGGCTGGTCGAGGAGTAGATATCATATTAGGTGGGGAACCACCTAAAGATGGTAAAAGTAACAAAGAGTGGGAGAAAGCGCATAAAGAAGTTCTCTCTTTAGGAGGGTTATATGTTATTGGTACTGAAAGACATGAATCACGTCGTATAGACAATCAGCTTCGAGGTCGTGCAGGTCGACAAGGAGATCCTGGGAAATCACAATTCTTCGTAGCACTTGATGATGACATTATGCGGCTTTTTGGGGGAGACAAGATTGCTGGACTTATGACTCGATTCAATATGCCTGAGGATGTTCCACTTTCTCACCCGATTGTTTCTCGAGCAATTGAGAATGCACAGGTAAAAGTCGAAGGATTTAATTTTGATAGTCGAAAATATGTTGTTCAATATGATGATGTCTTGAACAAACAGCGTGAAATTATTTACCAACTACGTCGTCGAGTACTTCTTTCAGATACGAAAGATGAGTCACTTAAAGAAGAAGTTTTGGAAAGGATTGATGCAATTCTAGCTTCTATTGTTATGTTAGCCTCAAGTGGGGAATCATTTGAAGAAATTGAAAGAGTAAATCAAGATATTGTTGAAAGATTTGCTGCAATTATCAGTATTGATGACAAAGTGAAAGCTCATTTTGTCAAACAACTCCAGCAGTTACATCTTCCAGAGGAGAAAATTGAGTATCTTCAAAAATTAACACATGATATGTATGGGAAAGTTGAAAAGAACATAGGTGAAGAGACAATGAGACAAGTTGAGAGATCAGTCATGCTCATGACAATTGATAGACAGTGGATGGATCATTTGGATGCAATTGACAATCTCCGTCAAGGAATCAATCTTCGGGGATATGCGCAAAAAGATCCACTTGTTGAGTACAAAAATGAAGCTTTTAGAATGTTTGAACAATTGATGGTAAATATTGATGATGAAATAGTTCATAGAATATTTAAAGTTCAGATACAACATTCTCATAAACATGCTGATGGACAGGAGCATGTTCACAATCATCCTGTGCAACCACTTCCAACACTTCAAAAAATGACAGAGAATATTGTGACAAATGTTCCAGAGAGCGAAGTTAGTGAGGATGTTTTAAAAAAAGAAAAAGCTAAAGCTGTAAAGAAAAGTGTCTCACCAGGTGCCGCATCGAGTGCACCTGATCTTAAGAAAATTGCGAGAAATGATCCATGTTGGTGTGGAAGTGGAAAAAAATATAAAAAATGCCACTATCCAAATTAAGTTGCTATAACTGCATTTTCATAAAAACTCAGGTATACTAAAGGCGATCTATGATATCGTTTTTTGTCAAAACTATTTCATTTCTCTTTATACTTTTTCTTTTCTTTCTTCATGTCCCAACATCGGCGCAAGAAAGTTCACTTCCTTCGATTACTGTCATAAATCCGATTCGTGGTAATGAATTAGGTCTTGAAAATGCGGATCTTTTAGAGAGTCTTAAAGGACAATGGAGTCAAACAAAACCCCTTGGCATCAAAGCAACATGGTTGTGGCAATATTCTGCACTTGAAAATAAAGAATTGGTAGATTTTGGTAAAAAAGAAATGATTGATCAAGAATTTGGTCTTTTTCTTGAGATAGATAGAAATCTTGCAGCAAAAAGTGATGTTGCTTATAGAGGACGAGGACCATGGTATTTTTCTGATGGAATTTATTTATTATCTTATGATCCAGTTGAAAGAAAAAAAATAATTGACGAGGTATTTAAAAAATTTTATGGCACGTTTGGATACTATCCAAAAACAGTAGGTGGATGGTGGATAAGTGCAGATACACTCGATTATATTCATGAAAAGTATGGAGTTATAGCATCATTACGAGCAGCAGATCAGCTTGATCTTGATGTTTATTCTATTTGGGGAACACCCTGGAGTGTTCCTTATCTTTCTTCTCAAACTCATGCAGGTATTCCAGCAGGATCTTTAGAAGAGAGTAGCGGAACGGTTATTTTACAGTGGGCGCCACGTGATCCCACAAGGGGGTATGATGCTAGTCCATCTGCAAGTCTTTTCAGTATTCAAGATTATTTTTTAAAAAATTTAGATAGTGATTATTATCGATATCTTCTTTCAACATATCTTAAAAACCCGAATGCGCATGCTGTGATCGGATATGAAGGGGGATTTGAGCCAGAATTTTATACCGAAATTTACAGTACGCATCTTCGTATAGCCAGAGAATTAGAAGATGAAAGAAAGGTAAAGATTGTTACTGCCTCTGAGTATGCCCAGCAGTTTTTAGATAAGAGTGTATTTGAAAAAAGCACTTCTTTATTAACACAGGACTATGAAAATCAAGATCAATCATTTTGGTATCACTCTCCTTATTATCGAGTAGGAATTTTAAAAAAAGGAACAACTGTCTCTCTTGTAGATGTGAGAGACTATACATCTCAGACTCAGGAAGAATTTTATCATTTCCCAAATTCACAGGGATATTTAAGAATTTCAACTGATGCACTAATAGATAGTGCGAGAAATAAAGGTGATGAAAGAGTGATTGGGTCATTTGAAAAGCCATTAGAAATTAAAGAACAAGGAACAACTGTACAACTTATATCAGGAGGTATAGTACTCGCAACACTTACTCCTGAAAAT
>JAUPUR010000088.1 GCA_030917445.1 Patescibacteria group bacterium
AAATCAGTATTTTGTACAGGTGGCAAATAGACAGTATATGGATCATCAAGACTATCAACCATACCTGCTATAGCACCATCTAACATTTTTTGTGAATCAATTGCTTTCTTGTCGTAATAATTCTCGTTCACTCTTTCCATGACAGCCCAAAACTTTGAGAAATCAATATGAGAAAGAGATGCAGGAGGTTCTTTTCCTTCTACCTCAATACGAGGCTGAAAGCTTTTCCAATCAAGTGAAATTTTTGTAACACCGATGTAGTAGCCTACTAGGCCTGCTATTAAAATAACTGCAAAAAATTTAATTATTCTCATGAAGAATGTGGTTGGATCATTTTCATACTTCCATGAAGTGTAATAACTGACCCTTTCTCTTTCTTTAACTTCCTAAATATTTCTGCTGTCACCTCGACAACTGGAACAGGTAATCGTTTTTCATCAATATAGTCAAGATCTTCATCAGCTATACGAGTACTTATTATACCAGCTACGTCAACTGCTGATGCTTTTGCTAATGCTTCGCGTGTGATCCCATCAACCATAATAATTTTACCTGCACAATCTCCAATAATATCAGTACTTACTACTTTTTCTTCTTCAGACTCTATTGGAAAAAGTGCTCCCTCTCCAACTCCACCAACTCCCTTAACTGCTGTCAGCCCCGTTCCTTTTCCTTTGATCTGGACTTCGGTATCACTGACACTCTCAACAGTACCATCGAGTGGTGAAAAAATTTCTTCAACCTTTCTTTCTGATTTTTTTTCTACAGCGCCTTCTTGCTCAATATAGAGAATTCCATTCATTCTATCAAATTTTGTAACAGTTCCAGCTATCGTTGAAATAAGTTTTTGCGACTTGAGACCGAGTGTTTGTGGTTTTTCTGCAATTGTGTCTCCTGGCTTAATTGTATTGCCTGGACCTTTTTTGAGATATGAACGGACTTTGGATGGACGAAGAGACAACAAAGATGAGACATCAATATTTTTTTCTTCTTTTTGAGGGGTTTGCTCGTCTTCTGTTATCTTTTCTGCAATTTTATCTCCAACTGCGACACCATCACCTTTTTTGATTAAAAGAGTGTATCCTTCAGGAATTGTGACAGGCAGATGAGTCATAGAATACTTTTAAGGATAACGGAAAACACGTAATGAGGCAAATACTAATCTTAGTCACGTGAGACAAATGGCATCAATGCCAAATGTCGAGCGTACTTAATCGCCTTGGTAAGTTTTCTTTGTGTTGTTGCAGTCAATCCAGTTCGAGAACGTGGAAGAATTTTTCCTCTTTCAGAAACAAATTTTTGTAAATTTGAGACATCAGAATAATGTGGAACTATTTTATTTTCGACAAAATAATCCTTTTTAGGAGCGACTATTTTTCTTCTTGGTTTTGATTGTGTTCTTTTAGCTGCCATAATTTTTAGAAAGGAATGTCATCAGGTGGCACCATTTCTTCAGTTGTTGAAGGTTCTGGATCTTTTACTTCAGAACTTTCTTCAGCTGCTTTTTTTGTCTTAGTTGGAGCTGGTTTTTCTTCAGCTTCTCCTTCTTTAACAGGTGCTCCTGCTCGATCAAGTAAAATCATATCGTCAATAACAACTTCTGTTACTGAGCGCTGTTGATTATCTTGTGTCGTCCAGTTCCTCGTAGAAAGCCTTCCTTCAACATATACTTTTCGGCCTTTTACCAAAAACTGACTACATAATTCTGCTAATTTGTTCCAAGCAACTATG
This sequence comes from Patescibacteria group bacterium, assembly GCA_030917445.1. Lineage (GTDB taxonomy): Bacteria > Patescibacteriota > Microgenomatia > Levybacterales > UBA12049 > JAUPUR01. Next base: position 1,732 of record JAUPUR010000088.1, read on the forward strand.
CGATGGAACTCAGTCTCTTCATGCTTTTCCCCGCTATCAGTATTCCAAGATCTATTTGTTGCAAGGCCAAAAGAGACAACTGCTGCACCACTTGGTGTGTAGCGAAGTTCAGGATCTCGTGTGAGATTTCCGATAAGTTGTACTCTATTTAGACTTCGTGCCATGTATTATTTAACTCTGATAACAAGATGTCGCAATATATTATCATTTCTTAAAAGTTTTGTCTCGAAATCAGCTGGAATTGCTGCTTCACCCTCAACATTAAGTCTATGATAAAAACCAGCAACTTCTTTTTTAATACTGTATGCAAGTGGTTTTTGTCCCCATTCATCCTCAGTTGCAATTTTTAAATCTTTCAATAAATCTTTAATTCCTGAAAGAACTTTTTTGCGATCTGCTTCAGATAAAGACGCCTTCATGACTAAAACAATTTCGTATAAACGCATAATGTAGCCCTAATGATATCAAATTTGAGCGTGTTATGGCAAGTAGGAATACTGGTTTGGTAAAATACAGCCTTATGAAACTTGAGCACGAACAAATTCATCCATCTGCAAATCTAGAAACTCAACCAGTTAATCCTAAAAAGGCAAAGATAGCTTCCTTTTTTGAACTTTACTCTTCTATAACTCAGGAAAAAGCCCTCACCCTTGAACCACACGAGGAACGAGTAGCTATTTCCCTCGCTGCCATGACAGAAAATCCTAACCATTTGCGCACATTATCTGACTTATGGAATGTCCCTGAAGAACAACTGCGTGTTGGCATACGAGATGCGTATTATGAACCCCAAATTAAAGCAGTTGCATTTGAAATCTTCGATCGTATGAAAACACCAATGAAGCTAACACTTAAAGATCGTACTAAAGATCAACCTATAAAAGAAAGAATTAAGCTTCTATGGGAAATGTTACCTGCCGATTTACTCACACAACATCAACAAGATATTGCTTCATATGCTAATCAGGGCTTAACAAATTCTGAGATTGCAGAAATCATGAATATTAAACCACAATCTGTTGCGGTTATACTTGTAAATATACGTAATCGTCTCGATCCGTTTATTGCTGAAGCAGGGCTTATTAAAGTTAGTCAACTACCCGGAGATGCTACCTCATCAGCAAAAAAAGGATGGATAGAAGCCGAAAAATTATTGAGAATGTATTACACAACACCATCAGAGGCACGAAAATTCAATGCTCGTCGTCCAATAGTTGATGAAAATTTACTTGAGCAAGATTTTATTCTTCTTTCTGACAGATCACAAATCACTGAGGATGAACATAGAAGGTTAATGGAAAAAATCTACTCGACACGTATTAAAAGAAAGAATAATAGACTATATGTAACACGGCAATTTCTAGAACATTTTCGTTCTAAAAATAAACCTCGTCAAATTTATGTAGAGCCTCCGCCCGGTCATGTATTATTGATTAATTGTATACCCCTTCCACATGACCATCCTGATCGCAAATACATTTACCGCACTCTCCGAAGGAGATTACAAAGCGGTACTTATCCATCCATCAGAAAAAATAGAAACTGGTTTGTGGTAAAAGATGATGTCCTGCCTGAAATAGAGCATCTAATGGAAAAAAAGAATGCTACCCCTCTATCGTAAATTCTCAAGTGTTGTAAGGATTCGAGGTATGACAAGATCTATACCATATTGATACTTTCGATCATGGTACCACCATAATGTTCCAAGCACTTTATTGAGACTCAAAATCTGAAGTATTCTATCAAATTCATTATCGAATAAAGTTTTATTTTCATATCCTTCTTTAATCCATTCTAAAGGAATATCTGTATACCAAAAAGAATATGCCAAAAAGTCATAAATCGGAGAGTTACTCGCTGCCTCTCCCCAGTCAATAATTCCTGTAACGGTTTTGTCTTTAGCCATTATGTGCTTGGGACCGAAGTCATTATGATTGAGAACAGGTCTCACTCTATAATCATTTTGACTTTCTTCTCTCAAGATCTTAAATATGCTCTTCATATGTACTAGTCCCAACCCCGTATCATTTGCCAAATTCATATATGTATCTTCCTGAGAGAAATGCTCAGATAGCAGCTCTTTCCATGTTGTAAATTCCCCTTTTCCGTTCTCATCAATATACCCGTACCCCTCTGTTGGAATTTGATGGATACGTGACAAAATGACTCCTGCTTGATTCATTAATTGTTGAAGTTCACCTTTATCTAATTGGTGATAATCAACATCCCCTCTTTCAAGAGGATCACCCGCTACTCTCTCCTGAATACAGAAAGAATACGTAGTCTCATCAAAGAAAAAGTCTTTTATTAAAAGTATGTGTGGAACGGGAATATGTAATAAATGCGCTTGAGTAATAGCCCATTTTTCTCGAAAAAAAACACTATTTCCATTACGAGAAATTCGCACGATAACAGAATCATTATCATCGAAAGTGACTTCATACACTTCATTAGATTCCCCGGCAATAATTTTTCTTTTTTCTTTAAAACTCTTTCCTGTTGCTTCTTTGACAACTGTCTGAATTACCTCATGAGGAGTTACCAGATGATCATGGAGTTGCTTAAGGTGGTCATTATACTTGTCATTCATTTAGCTCCCGATTTTAAATTCAATGACGTCGCCATCTTGAACAATATAATCTTTGCCTTCAAGTCGTGCTTTTCCAACTTCACGTGCTTTTTTACGGCCAGTATGCTCAAAATAGTCAGCAAAGCCAACTACCTCGGCCTTAATAAATTTTTTCATGAAATCAGTATGAATTTCACCTGATGCCTCGACTGCATTCCCACCTTTGCGCATTGTCCAAGCTCTCACTTCTTTTGCTCCTGCAGTTAAAAATGAGATAAGTCCAAGTCTTTCATATGCTTTTTTAATAAGTCTTTCAAGTCCTGAAGATCCTACTCCAAGTTCTGCAAGATAAGCCTGTTGTTCATCTGCCTCAAGTCCAGCGAGTTCTGCTTCAATTTTTGCACAGATAACTACAAAATGGTCTTCAGGAATATCTAAGAGTCCAGCATACTCTGTAACTTTTTGCAGTATTGTATTTTCATTATATTCGGCCTCCGTAACATTAAGGACAACAACTTCTGGTTTGTTGGTCAAAAGGAAAAGATCCTTAATACTTTCTCTTTCCTCGACACTTAAATTTACATTAAATGCTCTTTCACCTTCATTTAGCGCTTTTCTCAGTGCTAGTACAGCTGACTTTTTGTTTGGTTCGATTTTTCGATTATCAAGTGCTTTATCCAATGTCTGCATGTCTGCCAAAATCAGCTCTGTCTGAATTGTTTGATAATCTTCCTTTGGACCAACACTTCCCTCCCGAAGGACATCACTATCTTCAAAAGCTCTAACAACATGAGCGATGACTGAAACTTCACGAATATGTGAAAGGAACTTATTCCCCAGCCCTGCTCCCTCAGCTGCTCCTTTGACAAGACCAGCAATATCAACAAATTCAACAGTCGCAGCTTTTATCGGAGGAAGCTCTGACATTTTTTCTTCATTTTTAGTGAGTTCTGCAAGTTCAATCAGTCTATTGTCTGGAACAGGAACAATTCCTACATTTGGTTCAATTGTTGCAAATGGATAATTTGCAGCCAAAGCTTGCTGCTTCTTGAGCAGTGCATTAAAAAGAGTTGACTTCCCGACATTTGGAAGCCCCACGATACCTACTGATAAATTCATATCCCACATTTTAACACAGTAGGTAACGTTATATGAAATAAATATGGTATACTCCAGCCAATAAATGAGAAAGGACAATCTTTTACTTCTATTCTTAGCACTAATAACTACAATTGCTGCTATCTATTTTTGGAGGTCAAATCAAGAGTTAAAAAATACAAATTCTCTTCTCAGAGAATCTATTTCTCTTCACAAAAAAGCAATAGCGGTCGAGGCAAAATCTTACTATGCCATCAATGATTGTTTTGTTATAAATCGTGGATT
>JAUPUR010000089.1 GCA_030917445.1 Patescibacteria group bacterium
ATGCTTTTTGTTGGAACAAACGAAACTGCTACAGCCACACTTTTTCCAACCCAAATAAATCCTGTACCTCAAGTAACACTCTCAAATACCTATGATTTTACTATTGGGCAAGAACCAGTACCTTCAAATCCCACTGCAACTTCAAGTGGAACACAAGTAAGTTTTCCTAGCTTTGAAGCAACGGAAGTTACTGAAAACGAGCCGAAAATCCTATCCCCAGATCAAGAAGAAGGCTTATCAGATCAACAACCACTCTTTGAGGGAACAGCTCTTCCAAATGAATCAGTTGAGATTCTCATTCAATCCAATCATGAAATTTCTACAACGATTCAAGCATCCAATGACGGATCGTGGAGTTTCAGACCTGACACCAAACTTGAACCAGGAGAACATACGATAACTATTAAGACTAAAGATTCAAATGGTATTCTCAAAACAATAAGGAGATCATTCACTGTTTTTGCAGAAGGAAGTCAATTTACTGAACCATCAGTTTCGCCATCACAAGCAACTCCTACACCAACAGTATTTATTGCACAATCACCAACTCCTACCCTTACACCAACACCAACGAGCGCTATAACACCATCTGCGACACCTTCTGCAGAGCCAACAGCAACAACCCCTACTCCAACAGTTGTTCCACCACCTGACGAATCACCCGGTAGTGCAACATTGATGATTTCAATTATAATGGCGAGTATTATTTTTGTTCTAGGAATTTTTTCTATGAAAATATATGGAGTAAAAAGATGAAGGTAGCAATTATTGGTGCGGGTTTTACAGGACTTTCTGCGGCACTTGCATTACAAAAAAAAGGACATACAGTTACACTTTTTGAGAAAGATCCACATCCGGGAGGACTCGCAGTAGGATATAAAGTAAAAGGGTGGGATTGGTCTCTTGAAAAACATTATCACCATTGGTTTACAAATGATTCATTCATTCTCGATCTTGCAAAAGAGACAAGCTATGAGGTCATCAGGAAAAGACCAAAAACCTCAGTCTATCTTGATGGAAAGTCTTACCAACTTGATTCACCTTATGCAATTATGACTTTCCCAAAACTTGCCCTCATCGACAAACTTCGAATGAGCGCAACCCTTGCATTTCTTAGGTTTAATCCGTTTTGGAAACCTCTTGAAAAATTTAAAGCCACCTCTGTTCTTCCAAAAATGATGGGACAAAAAGCATTCTCGCTTCTATGGGAACCTCAACTAAGAAATAAAATGGGGAAATATACTGATGAAATTTCACTCGTTTGGTTTTGGACACGAGTATACAAAAGAACTCCTTCACTTGCATATCCGTCTAGAGGATTTTTAGATTTCGCACAACATTTAACTACTTGTATAAAAAAACAAAACGGAGTAGTTAATTTCGAAACTGAGATTACTGAGATAAATGATAATGGAAAAACAACAATTAGCTACTTAAAAAATAATGAGAAATATACAGAATCATTTGACAAAGTTATTGTGACACTTCCATCATTTCTCTTTCTTAAGATCACCCCTCAATTACCCGAAGACTATAAAGAAAAACTAATCAAACTAAAAGGCTTAGGTGCAACTAATATGGTTCTTCGTCTATCACAACAATTTTTGTCTGATGGAACTTACTGGCTCAGTATCTGTGAAGAAAATTCTCCTGTTATGGTAGTTGTTGAACATACAAATCTCATGGACAAAAAAAATTACAATAATGAACATCTGATCTATGTGGGAAATTATCTTGAATCAGATAGTGATGAATTTGCAATGACAAAAGAGGAACTTCTGGAAAGATATTCACCCCTTCTTGAAAAAATACATCCGGGATTTAAAGATACTATTTTAGGGTATGATATTTTCAAGGCGCCATTTGCTCAACCGATTGTTCCAATGAATTATTCAAAGATGATTCCTCCACTCAAAACCCCACTTCCAAACGTTTTACTTGCGAATATTGAACAGGTTTATCCCTGGGATCGTGGTACTAATTATGCTGTAGAACTCGGACATAAAGTTTCCCAACTAATTCCCTAAGATTATGGAAAAAAGAACCCTGCTTATCGTGATTGTCCTCATCACTCTCGGAAGTATTTTCCGCTTTTATAACCTCTTTTGGGGAGCGCCTTTTTACTTCCATCCAGATGAAAGGAATATTGCTCATGCTATGTCACAGCTGACACTCGGCACAAATTTTAATCCACATTTTTTTGCCTATGGATCACTGCCTATATATGTAAGCTTCTTTCTTGGACTTGTTTCACAATCTCCACTGATAGATACACTTACGTTTGAAAAGGCAATTCATATTTTACGAATGATATCTTCACTTCTTTCTATTTTACTTATCCCTTTAATCTATTTTTGTGGTAAGTTACTCAAAGATAAAACAACTGGAGTAATAGCAGCATTTTTTGCTACCTTCAGTATAGGTTTCATTCAGTATGCACATTTTGGAACATTTGAAATGTGGCTTACATTTTTCTCAACCCTTGGACTATATTTCACACTTCTTTTTCTAAAAAAACCCTCACTCATTACATATCTTTTACTTTCTCTCTCCTTCGGAATCCTCATAAGCACCAAGATCTCAAGTCTTACTCTCCTTCCACTCTTTTTTCTCCCGCTCATTATTTATAGGAAAAAATTACATTTTAAGAAAATTATTATCGGAATTGTCCTTTTATTTACAAGTACAGGAGCTATTTTTCTTCTCACAAACCCATTTAGTTATTTAGATAAAACTTCATTTATCAATAGCATCTCGTATGAATCATCCGTTGCAACTGGATCAACAATTGTTTTTTATACTGGAGAATTTTTAGCGGCTAACCCTGTGACATTCCACTTTCTTCACGTTTATCCATTTTTGCTAAATCCCCTTATTCTTTTCCTTTTTATTCCCTCAACTGTTCTTGTTATCTACATGTGTATAAAGAAAAGATCTCTCTCATTATTATTTCTGATTGTATGGCTTGGTCTTACTCTTATCCCTCAATTATTATTGTTTGTAAAGTGGACAAGATACTTAATTCCATCTCTTCCATTTGTCTATCTCATAGTGGCTATAACTCTCAGTTATTTACTTTCTTTTTCAGCAAAAAGGATATCACATCGAACAACTTTTCTTTTATCGATCCTATCGTTTGTAGGCGGAGGTATCACATTCCTTTTTGCATTTTCATTTTTGATGACCGCCTATGTTCAGCCGGATACTCGAGTAAAGGCTGCAGAATTTTTAGCACAACACTCATCTCAAGATAAAATTATACTCAGTGAAGTCTATGATCTAGGCATTGTACCCTTTAATACATTAGGAAAAATTGACCTTTACAATATGTATGATATTGATCCAGGAAATGAGATCAGTTCAAAAGACGATCTCCAACAAATAATTAATGATTATGATTATTTTATTTCTCCTAGCCAAAGGCTTTTAAAAACACGACTACTTGATAGCAATAACTTCCCACATGGAAATGAATTCTATTCACATATTTTGCAAGCTAAAAACGGATTTACTCAAATTTACAAAACGCCTTGTGATATTTTCTGCAAAATAGCGTATTGGTCAGATCCTGTATTTTCGTTTGAACAAACAGCAAATATTTTTGATAGGCCAACTGTTTATATATTCAAAAACAATGAGAAATAATAAATTACCTCTCAATACAAAAATTATTCTCTTTTCACTTCTTATTCTTGCGGCTGTTTTTCGCTTTTATAACTTAAATTGGGATGAAGGCCACTTTTTTCACTCTGACGAAAGAAACATCGCAATGGGGGTAGCAAATCTAGTTTTCTTTTCCCAGATGGATCCAAAATTCTATGCTTATGGAGGTTTTCTCATTTATCTCTACAAAATCACTGCTGATATCGCGGGTTCACTATTATCAATGCCAACACTCGCAATTGATTGGGCGTATATAAATGTCCTTGGACGTTATTACTCTGCATTTTTTTCAACAATGACAATCATCCCCCTTTTTCTACTCGCGCAGAAAGTATTTAATAAAAAAACTGCATTAATTTCTGTGTTCTTTTATGCGATTTGTGTCTCTTCTATACAAACTGCTCATTTTTCAATTACTGAAAATCTACTTAGTTTTATTATTGTGACACTCACTCTTCTTAGTATTTTATATTATGAAAAATCATCTTTAAAAATAATAATGATCACTGGTATCCTTTTAGGGTTAGCGGTTGGCACAAAGACAACCGGACTTTCATTTTTTCTCATACCACTCTCGGCATTATCATTAAGTCTTCTCCAAAAGAAAACGTCTTTCAAAAAAGTATTTACTCATTTACTTTTCCTCATTTTTTTAGCACTATTTGTTTTTACCTTAACCTCACCATTTACATTTCTCAACTGGGAAGATTTCTACCGTTCAATGAAGTTTGAAAACGAGGTAGTACTTGGAATAAATCCCGTAGTCTATACATTACAATTTACAGGCACACCATCTTATCTCTATCAATTAAGTAATTTATTTTGGCAAGTTGGTCCTTTTTTTCTTTTCTGTTTATTCGGAATATTTTCCGTTGGTAAAAATATAATTCAAAAAAGGAATCCCTACA
>JAUPUR010000090.1 GCA_030917445.1 Patescibacteria group bacterium
AGAATTGCTCCTTGAGTTAAAAGAAAAAATGGACCTTCTGATAATGATGATGTCACTTGTCCCGGAACAGCAAAAACCTTTTTATGGAGTGAAAGTGCTTTTTCCGCCGTAATGAGTGAGCCACTTTTCTTCTGACCTTCAGTGACAAGTAAGCAATCTGATAATGCAGCAATCAATCGATTTCTCGCTGGGAATGATCCTTTTGATGGAACGGTTCCTAATGGATATTCTGAAATAATTGCTCCTTCATGTTCTAAAATGCTTTGATAGATTTTCTCATTCATGCGAGGAAAACAAATATCCACACCATTTCCCAAAACCGCAACTGTTCTCCCAGATGTTGCAAGTGACGCTTCATGCGCGGTAACATCTACTCCAATGGCAAGTCCAGAAATGATACAACAACCAGACATTCCTAAATTCATAGCAAATTTCTCAGTAACAATTCGTCCATAGGTACTCATCTTTCGAGTTCCAACAATACCTACTTTGGGAATTTTACTGAGAATATTTTTATCACCTTTTCCGAAAATACAAATTGGAGGATCTGTAAGAGCAAAAAAACTATCAGGATACTCAGGATCAGATTGTGAGAGATACCACACTTTTTTTCGTGAAAGTAATTCCTCATATTCATCAATAAAATTTTTTGATCGATACTCCTTAAGTGACTGAATATGTTTTTCTAAAAGTCCGGCATCTCTCAACTGACTCTCAGGAGCATTATATGCATCGGAAAATGAAGAGCAATATTTTTTTAGACGAAGTAGAGTAACAGGTCCGATACCTGAAATAAGTGAAAAGCCTAAGGCAGCTTGACGATCTGTCATTTTTATTTTTTTCGTTCAAACCATTCTTCTAGAATTTTTTTTGCAACAGGTGCAGCCTCCGCCGACCCCTCACCCCTTTCTTCTGCAAGAACAGTGACAATAATTTCTGGATCATATGCTGGAGCAAGAAGAGTTATCCAAGCATGAGGTGCTGTGTCTTCTCCGCCATGTTCAGCAGTTCCTGTTTTACAAGCAATGGTAATTTTTTTCATTCCAACTTTTGCAGAACCTGATGACTCTTTCACATCGATAATATTTTTGCCATCAGCTTTTAGTGTTGAATTTTCAACTGCAAAATCAAAAAGCGGGTATGCTGTCCCTCCATTACGACACGCATCAATCATACCTTGCCTTATCAAATTAACTGTTTTGTCAGTCAACTTACTATCTGCAACAAGTTGAGGCTTGGAATCTTTTACTAAATGAGGAGAATAAATTTTCCCTTTATTTCCAATTGCAGAAGTCCATGCATTTACTTGGAGTGGAGTACTTAATAAATATCCCTGACCAATGCCATAGTGATAATTATCACCTAAATACCATTGTTCACCAATTTGTGAGATTTTCCATTTTTTTGTAGGCAAGATTCCAGCTGCCTCTCCCGCCAAATCGATTCCTAATTTTTTTCCTACTCCCATTTGTGAGGCAGTTTCTGAAATTCTATCAACACCAATCTTCCCTGCAAGAATATAATAAAAAATATCGTTTGAGCGAGCGAGCGCTTTGACGACATTTACTTCTCCGTCTGTCCGACCATACTGAGTATAAAACCAATTTGCAAATGAGAATTCTCCTACCCTTACTACCCCAGTGTCTTCTACAACATATTTTTCATCAATAAGGCCTGTATTCAGTCCAGCAGCAGAGGTAACAATTTTAAATGTTGAGGCAGGAGGATAAACACCACTAATTGCACGATCTAAAAGAGGAAGATTTACTCCATCAGTCACAATTTCTCCAGCTGATTGATATCCGCTTTCTGATGCTTTGTAACTTTCATCAAGGGTAAAAAGATTTGGATCAAATGAAGGTTTGGAGATAAGTGTTAATATTTCTCCTTGAGGATTTGAAATAATAACTGCACCTTTTGGGTTGTTCTCCATTGCTCTGTACGCTGCATCCTGAAGTTTTGCATCAAGTGTGAGTGTGATATTATTCCCTGCTACAGCATCTGTCTGACCAAGCACTCTTATCTCTTTTCCCGAGGCATCTACCTCAACAAGTTGTTTGCCGTTTATACCTTTGAGAAATGGCTCATACTGCCACTCAAGTCCAGTCTTTCCCACCCAGTCAGTAATGAGATACTCTGCGTATCTATCGCTTTCCAACTCTTCTTTTGTTATTTGTCCAACATATCCCAGAACATGAGAAAAAGACTCTTTATAAGGATAACTTCTCATTGAATCAATAAGTATTGAGTCATCCCCATTTGCAATTCCATCAAGTGCCTTATCTCGACTCACTAAATTTGTTTTTTCTCCCACAATTCTTCGATATCCTGGGGCATTAATAACAAGTGGAGTATTATTCCTATCAAAAAGAATACCGCGTGGAGCAAATATGATTTTTGTACGAATCCGATTTGAATCAGAAAGGTTTCTATAATAAGCTCCTTTTACCACTTGAAGATTGAGAAGTTGAAAACCTAATATACCCACTCCAACTAGTAAAATAAAAATGAGAAAAAATCCTCTCAGAGAATAATTTTCTCTCTCAATATACTTTCTTCTAAAAATCTTCTCTGTTTTTATATGATCGCCAAAGGCAATTCCTGTTTTGATTTTCATACGTGTCTATATGATGACGATTGAACTTGTTTCTTGAAAAATTTCTGGTATATAAAAAACCCACCTGCCGTCATACCAGAGAGAAAAAATATTTGGCCAAAAAGAAATGGAGTTGAAAAAAGTATACTATATATAATGACAGATACTGCTGTTGCCCCAATCAGAAATGGAAATGAGATAACTTCAAACTTCCGATCATAAAGAAGAACAATCAAAAGTAAGAGTAAATAGAAAAGACTTGTCATTCCCAAAGGACGAATATGGAGTATATCTAAGATAAGTCCAATTATAAAAGCCATCGCAAAAACAGAAGGCTTTTTATGTAAAACAAAGAACAAAAGAAGAAAAGGCAGTGCAAATGGAATTGAGAAAAGTGATGCCTCAAAAAGAATTGCAAAAAAGAAAAAGAAAAATAGAAAAAGAATTTTTACCATGACATTTATTTGAGTACAAAAACTATTGACACACGAGTAATATCCACAAGACTTTCAATTTCTGCTGTTTGAAAAAGACTACTTGGTTTTTTTACAACAGATGATACTTTACCAAGAACTAAATCAGGTGGACTTCCTGTCCCATCTTCCTTACGAGACCCTTTTGTCAAAACAAAATCATCTTTCTTCAAACTTTCAGATACGACAACATTATCAAGAAGGAGTGTCGATCCCTGACCTTTAAGCACTCCAAGTGCGTTTGTTGAACTTGTTTTGGCAGTAATTGAAAATCCTTCTTTTGTTGTTAAATCTACAATACTTATCGACTCTGAAACACGACTGACACGCCCTATTAAAATATCTTTTACGACAATGACATGACCAACTCTTATTCCATCTTTACTTCCTTTATCAAGAGTAAGAGTTTTGGGCTTACTAACACCTGGAATAAATGATTCAAACCCAATTACCTCAGCTGGCAAAAGAGTTTCACTAGAAGGTTGTGTTGTCTGAAATTGATCTCTCAGTGCACGAATTTCTCTTTCTTGTTCTTCAATTTTGAGTTGATATAACCGTACTTGTTCTTCTTCTTTTGTCAAAATACTTTCATTTTTTTCTCCCTGCGCGAACGCGACAAAAAGATTTTTTTGTACAGGAACAATTATTTTTTCAATTACCCCTCGAAGTGGCTGGCTGGCTCCACCCACAGTTAAGAGAAGGAGAAAAATAGAGAGCGCTGAGTAGACGAAAAAAAGAGGAAAATATGAGGATCTTTTCTGCATGCACGTATTGTAACGCCGTGAGATGAATCAATCAACCCGTGAGGTTATTTAAGACCACCTATTACTTTTACCCTATCCAAAAGATCTTGATCTTCAAGGACTTTACCGGTACCTCTCACGACTGATGTTAATGAGTCATCAGACAAAATAACCGGCATATGAGTTCTCTCAACAATGAGCTGATCGAGCCCTGAGAGATTTGATCCACCACCTGTTACAAGTATTCCTCTTTCTAAAATATCTCCCAAAAGCTCTGGAGGTGCTTCTTCGATCGCATCTGCAATTCCTTCAATAATTTGTCTCAATACGGGAGATAATGCTTCTCTCACTTCTGCCTCAGTCACCTTGATACTTCGTGGCAATCCAGTTTCTATGTCCCTACCCCTGACAATAGCCATTTTCTCTGCTGATTCATTTGGTGATTTCATTTCACTATCTTTTTCTTCCTCTTTTGCTTTTGCCCGTGCACGAGTTGTTTTTTGATAAGCAGTGCCAATTGAAATTTTTAAGTCCTCTGCAGTTCTCTCTCCTAAAAGAATTCCATGTCTTAATCTCATATAGTGGAGAATCGCTTGGTCCATGTCATCTCCTGCAACTTTTAAAGATCGACTCACAACAATTCCACCAAGTGAAATAACTGCAATCTCAGTCGTCCCACCTCCAATATCCACCACCATCGCTCCGGTAGACGCGCCAACAGAGATATTTTCCCCAATTGCAGCAGCCATTGGTTCTTCTATCAAGTATGCTTCACCAGCCCCTGCATGTAGCGCTGCTTCCCATACTGCTCTCCTCTCAACTTCAGTAACTGATGAGGGAATACCGATAACAACTCGAGGGCGTCCAACAATTGATTGGACTGGTGTCCCAAGAGCAAGAACTTGTTTTATATAATGCGCTATCATCGCTTGTGTTGCATCAAAATCCGAGATGACTCCTCCTTTTAATGGTCTCACGGTAATAATTGATGCAGGCGTCTTTCCGACCATTTTTTTGGCTTCACTTCCAATTGCTATTACTTGTTTTGACTTTTTTCGCATAGCCACAACTGAAGGCTCGCGAATGACAATTCCTTTTCCTTTTACATACACAAGTGTATTTGCAGTACCCAAATCAATACCAACATCAAGAGTTAAAAAACGAAAGAGTGAGGAGAGTTTCATATGCTCATTATTCTAACAACTTCCCTGATCTCACGCTAGTCTCAATGCAAGGAATGATCTTCCCTTGTCCATAGAATTTTATTATGCTAGGATGAGAGCAAAGCCACAAAAGTGAGCACGTTTTTTTATGCGATCATCAATTATTTCTCTTTGTGACAAAATAATTCCCTATTCTTTTTACACTCTTTTTGCACTTATTCCTCTTGTGGTCACCAACTCAACTTCAGAACTTTTTGAACTTAACAAAATGTGGATCACCTGGGGAATGACAATTATTATCCTCTCTGCTTGGATCACAAAAATGATTGTGCAAAAAGAATTTCGCGTCCAAAGAACACCTCTTGATATTCCAATTATTCTCTTTCTTATTTCCCAATTGATCTCAACCTTCATCTCTCTTGATTCCCGCGTATCATGGTGGGGATACTATTCACGCTTCAACGGAGGAATGCTTTCTCTTCTTTCGTATGCTTTTCTTTATTATGCATATGTTTCTAACATTTCCAGAGAGCAAGTATTTACAACTCTTAAAGTTATTTTAGGTACAGGAATTTTTGTTGCATTATGGGGATTGCCCTCTCATTTTGGAGCTGATCCAACATGTCTTCTTTTTCGTGGAACGCTTGATGTCACATGCTGGACAGAAGCATTCAAACCAACAATTCGTATCTTCTCAACACTTGGTCAACCTGCATGGCTTGCAGCGTATCTCGCAGCGCTTATTCCACTTTCGGTAGCTTACACTATCAGCGCCTCTGAAAAAAAAGGCATCACTAATTTGCTCTCATTTATAAAAGATTGGAAAACACTAGCGTACTTTGCAGTAACTGCACTTTTTTACCTCGATCTTCTCTATGCAAATACAAGAGGAGGATTCTTGGCATTTTGGGTAGCAAATATACTTTTCTGGGGTATTCTTTTTATTAAAAGATATCTTCCTGTCAAAAGATTTTTCCAGTATGCAGTCCTATTTAATGCAACATTTCTAATATTCAATTTTTTCTCAGGAACTCCTTTAGCACAACTAGATATTATTACTCTCTCAGGAATTCAAAAAGCAATAGCACCCGCTCCTACTACACCAGCAACAACAAATACTCCTGTTCAACCATCAGTCGGAGGAACTGAATCAGGTAACATTCGCTTGTATGTTTGGAAAGGTGCAATTGATGCATGGCGAGCATCTCCAATTTTTGGTTCAGGAGTTGAGACATTTGCATATGCCTATTATCAACACAGACCAGCAGGTCACAATCTCACCTCAGAATGGGACTATTTGTATAACAAGGCACACAATGAATATCTGAATTATCTCACTACGACAGGAATTTTTGGACTCACAACGTATCTCAGTATCATTGGATTCTTCCTCTTTCTTGTTCTTAAAAATATTTTTTACAAAAAACAGGACGAAGAAAAGTCTTCACTTTCATCTCTGTTGAGTATCGCGCTTCCAGCTGGTTTTGTAAGTATTCTTGTCTCAAATTTCTTTGGCTTTTCCGTTGTAATGATGAATGTTTTTCTTTTCTTTTTCCCTCTCCTCTATTTCTCTATGAATAATTCTCTCAATGATAAAAAAGTTCTCAAGTATACTCATACCCAAGAACCAGTGCACTTGAGAGAATATGTCAATCCTTATCAATGGAGCGCTCTGGTCGTTCTCTTTTTAATATCAACTTTTTCACTTTTTCTTCTTTTAAGATTTTGGCAAGCAGATAAAGCCTATGCTCTTGGATATAACCTCTCACGTGTTGGAGATATCCAAGGAGCCTATAACAACCTAACCGAAGCAGTAAAAATAAGACCAGCAGAACCTGTTTTTCTGGACGAATATGCAGTCAACCTTGCAACTATTGCAAATGCACTTCAACAAAATAACGAAGCAACATCCGCAGCACAATTTGCACAAGAAGCTGTCACAATCTCAGATACAGTCACCACAAACCACCCAAATAACGTTACTTTTTGGAAAAGTAGAGTGAGAATTTTCTATCTTTTAAGTGAACTCAATCCAAGCTATAATACGCAAGCACTTTCGGCAATTGAAAAAGCAGTATCACTTGCACCAACTGACGCAAAGGTTCAATACAATTATGGTGTTCTTCTTGGTCAAAACGGTAATGTCGATAAAGCTATTGAAGTATTAAATAAAACAATTGAACTCAAACCAGACTATAGAGATGCATACTTTGCACGAGGACTCTTCTATCGACAAACTGCTTTAAATGAAAGTGGTCGTGTGAATGACTTAAAATTAAATGAATTGGCAATACAAGATATGAAACATATTCTCGAAAATATTGATAAAGAAGATCAAGCAGCACAAAATGCCCTGAAAGAATGGGGTGTCAACTAACGTATGTTAAAGATTGTCCAAGCTCCTCTCCCAGTTCTCTCACAAAAAGCTGATAAGATAAAAATAATTGATTCGTCTGTCAAAAACCTCATTAAAGAAATGATCCAAACCCTTGAGAGTGCAAAAGATCCTGAAGGTGTTGGCCTTGCAGCTCCACAGGTTGGAAAATCACTTCAACTTTTTATAGTAAAAGAATCAAGAGATGCTACACTTCAAGTCTTTATCAATCCTGTACTCTCACATCTAACAAACGAAAAACCTAAAGAACCAAAAAAAGTGAAAAAGAGTAAAAAAGAAGAGGTAAAGTTAGAAGGATGTCTTTCACTTCAAGATGTATGGGGAGTCGTTGAAAGATATGACAAGGTCCATATTTCATATCTAGATGAGAACGGTACTCAACAGGAAAACGATTATGATGGTTTTTTTGCAACTATAGTGCAGCATGAAGTAGATCATCTCAACGGAATTCTTTTTCCTCAAAGAGTACTCGAGCAAAACGGCAAACTCTACAAATCTCATATTAATGA
>JAUPUR010000091.1 GCA_030917445.1 Patescibacteria group bacterium
CAGTAACAATGGGTTTAAAAGCTAGTTCACTCCTAACAGTAGCTAAAGTTGTTAAAAACCTCATCAGTCATGATGATGACTCAAAAGAGAAAAGAGGATAATTATGGATAATAAAAAAAATAGTGCTGGGCTGAATCTTTTTCTTTTTGGTGTTATCGTAGGTGTTGCTGCAACTCTTCTCCTTACAACAAAAAAAGGTAGAAAATTACTGAAAGTTCTTACAGATGAAGGAGCAGATAGGCTTACCAAATTTGAAAAGATGGTAAAGGAAATGGAAGTTGAGGACGAAGAGTATTTTTCTGAAGATGGTTCACAAGACGAACTTGATGTTGATGGTGATGATTATGTTAAAGAGGAGAAAAAAGCTGAGCACAAGGTTGAAAAAATTGAGGTAAAAGCAACACCTTCAAAGATAAATGAAGCACCAGCTGCAAAAAAAAGATTGTTTCGAGGAATCCGCAAAAAAACTACATAAATTTATTTCTAAGAACTGAGGCCATATTTTCTAATATTTTCTAGATGCTGTTCTCCAGTGGTCGCATATCTATTAATTCCATTTTTATCAGTAATGTAATAGAGAAAGTTCGTTGAGGCTGGATTTGCAGCCGCTTCAAGTGATTTTTGTCCTGGGTTGGAGATTGGTCCAGGAGGAAGGCCAGGTTGAAGGTATGTGTTATAAGTTGATTTGACAGAACGGTACTCTGCAAGTGTAACCGGAGTCCACCAGTTTCCATTTATCTTTCCTTTTGCATACTGAATTGTCGCGTCAATTTGTAAAGCCATTCCAATCTCAAGTCTATTGTGCATGACTGATGAAATAAGTGCTCTGTCTTCATCGTGTTTTGCTTCCCTTTCAATCATGGATGCAAGAATTACGATTTCTTCTTTTGTGAGATCGAGGTTCTTTTGAGAGATTTGAGAATATTTTTCTTCAAAAGTATTTGTTAAAAGAGTGATAATTGTTTCACTATTTGAGTCACGGGGAACGAGATATGTTTCAGGGAATAAATATCCTTCTTGTTGAAGTAAGTCTTGTTTCCATGATTCATCATAAGTTGGAATTTTCTCACTCAAAATTTCAGCAATTTCTTCAGCTCTTTTTCCTTCAGGAATAGTAACCCAAATATCAAGGCTACCCTTGGTCATCGCCTCTGCAATTTCGGTTGCAGTCATAGAAGGAGAGAGTCTGAAATCTCCAGCCTGAATTTTTTTGTCGTATCCTTTTTGTCTTACCATAAGAAAAAATACAATAGGGTCCTTAATTAATCCTTCCTTTTCTAGGTTATTTGCAATTGCTCGAATTCCACTACCTGGTTCAATTACGAACATTTTTTGAGATTTGTCACGACGATCAAGAGGGCTCAGTCCATTGTTCCACCACAGAATTCCAATGAATATGAAGAGAGCAACAATTCCTGCAAGTATTGTTATCTTTCGCATAAGTATTAATTATACATGAAAAGTGGGAAATGTTTTAAAGAGTCTTTTGCTTCTTTCAAGTTGTAAACAGAACTACTATAGAGTGTATAAAGCACTTCACCTTTCTTTATTTTCTGTCCAATTTTTTTATTCAAGTAAATGCCAGCTTTTTTATCATCAGGTGCACCGAGGATTTTTGCCAAGACGGTCGCATTTTTGCTATGAATTTTTTTGACTGTTCCGTTCATCTTAGCTTCAATCTCAAACGTAAATCTTCCTGGTTTGAGAGTTTCACTACTCATATGCGTATTTCCACCTTGAGCTTTTATAATTTCTTTCATTTTCTTTAATGCTTGCCCAGATGAAAGGATGTACCGTGCCCATTCATGACCACTTCCATATTCTTTTTTGATCTTTTGCTGAAGTGCCTTTGAGGAATCATCAAGACAAAGGTCAAGGAGCGCTCCTGAGAGGTTGAGTGCTCTTTCTTCAAGATCATATGGCCTAAATTCTTTTTGTTCAAGAACAAGTATTGCTTCTCGTGTCTCGAGCATTGGTCCAATTCCTCGTCCTGCTGGTTCATCTGTTTTATGGATAAGAACACGTATTTTGACATCAAATTTTTTAGCTAATTTTTCAAATTTCCCTTTTAAAATTTCTGCGTCTTTTAATTTATGAACTTTAACCATTTCTCCATATGGTAAGTCTATGACAACATGTGTTGATCCGAATGCAATTTTTTTGGCCATAATTGAGACAAGGATTTTGTCAAAACTTTCAAAAAGTAACGGTTCTTCAACTTTAATAATTATGTCATCTGCAGGAGCGATGTTGAATGATCCTCCCCACACAATACATCCGTTTGTTTTCTCAACAATTTTATAAATTTCTTTTTCATTAAATTCAACATTAGAAAGTACTTCCATATCATCGGCAGTTCCTCCAGGAGTTGTGATTGCTCGGCTAGAACTTTTTGGTATTTTAAATCCAGCAGCTGCAATGATCGGAACGACAATAAGTGTTGTCCGTGTTCCTGGTACACCACCAATTGAGTGTTTGTCAGCAACAATCCCAGAAAAGTGAAGTTGTTGACCTGTTTCTACCATTGCTTTTGTTAGATAGTAAATTTCCTGATCACTAAATCCTTCAGAATATCCAGAAGCAGCAAAGTATGTGGTTAAAACATCTCCAAGTCTTTCATTTGCAATTTCATCCATGATTGCATAGATTTCTGCATAATTAAGTTTTTTACCTACAAGCTTTTTTTGTATTGCTTTGAGCGCTAAATTTTTTTTATCCATTTATTCCACCTTTAATCTGTTCTTTTGCAATTGCGATTGCAGCACGAGTAATTCGTATAAGATAGAAAAAAAATCCATTAATCATTCTATAGATACTTGGCCAGACAACTTTAAGATTTGCGATAATTTGTTCTTTATTCATTTTTAAGTCTGGCTTTGAGAATAAGCCTTTTCCAGGTTGTTCCTGGAGGTGTACACGTCACAAGTGTAAGATAGTTATTGTCAAAATTTTGTGCAAAGAAAGATGTATCAGTTGGATCGGTAATACTTATCTCAAAAATCTCGTATGTATAAACAACATCTTTAATAACTAGTTCAAGTGTATCATGAGTTTTTAATGTGTGTAAGTTCGCAAAGATTGTCCTGTAATCGTTTGCTTTATAGAGTTGGGGTAATGTTGAATGCCCAAATATAACTGCATTCCCTTTATTTGGTGGAACAGAAGTTCCACCATAGTGAACAAGATTTGCAGACAAATTGTTATTTGTTGTTGAGACAATTGCTTTTTCGATTGAGAGTGATGGAATGTTGAGAAAATACTCAGCTACAGCAGGAGTCGCTTTTGCTTGTTGAAAAGATGGGAACCAATTTTGTGCATTTGTATAATCAACACCACTAAGTGATTGAGTTGCTTGAGCAATCAAACTTTTAATTGATGATTCATTGAGAACTGTTGCTTTAGGAATAGGTGATGTAACCCCTTGAGATGCGAATGCTGGTTGGAGATACATATGAAATGAAAGTAATGGAAAAGAGAAATAGAAAAGTGCCGCTAACCCGCCAATAAAAAATAGCAAACCTGCTCTTTTGAGGATTCTTTTCTTGAGTAAAGAATCATTTTTTGTGTAAATTTTTCTCATGTTGTTTTGAAGATAACAGTAATATTCTCTTTCATACGAGGTAAGAATTGAGGTAGAAATGGAATATTAGGTGTTAATTTAACTTCTGCATTTTTTACTTGAGGGAGACTTCTCAATACTTCGGTTGCCTCGATAAAGGATTTACCAGAAATTTGATCTACAACAGATTGATTATCAATATTTGGAACAAGACCTCCACTCACTTTTAATGTCGCTGTAATTTCTTCGTCATTTTCAATATCGATATCTTCAAGGTTTGTTTTAGTATCTTTATCAGAGAGAGATAGATCGTCAGAAAAATCATCTTTCAGAAGTGTTTGTGCAAGTTCATTCAGATCTTTTTGGTTATAAGAAAAAGTTGTAAAAAGGACAGTCGCTTTGAGAGTTACTTGTTTTGCTTCATCACCTACATCTTTGTCAAAGTTTTTCTTTGTTAATGTAATATCCGTAAATTCATTAAGTGAAATTTCTTCTCCCCCTAATTTCTCTTCAAGTGAGTCTAGTGCTTTCTCTTCAAGTGATTTCGGTAGATCTGCAGAGAGTTTGTCTGCATCTTTCTTAGAAAAAACTGTCACTTCTTTTTTTGACCCTCCGGAAAATGCAGAGTCGTTCTTGGCTGCAATATTTGATATGCCTGAAATTGTAAATTCTGTGTTCGATGGCAAATTGTATTCATTTCCAATCTTTTCAGCTGTAACAGCAACTTGAGATGTGCCAGGTTTGGTACCTGAAAAAATGCTACCTGATGCTGATGCAACGACAACTTCTTTGTCTGTGACAAATTTTCTATTGTTTGCAGAGGTTAATACAGTGCCTGATGCAACTGTACGTTTACTTTCTGAGTTATTAAAAAGAGTTACCGTACCTTTCGCTTTTTCGCCAACTTCTTCTTTTCCTGTAACGTTCATAGAAAGCGAACCTTCAAGTTGAACTTCAACTTCTTTTGCGGCAAGTATGTTTTCATTAAAGTTATTTGCGCCGTCAACAGAAAGGGTTACAGTCTCTTGTTTTTCAATACCTTTTGGCTCAAGGATGAGAGTTACTTCAGCGCTTACTTTTGTTATGTAGAGAACAAGAAGAGCAATGAAAAGTAATAATATTGCTGGAATAATAATCATTAATTTTCCACGAGGGAGTGAAGCACCTGAAAATGGAATTGATGGAAGGAAGCTGGCGAGAGATTTTACTTTGCTCATTGATGAATGCAAAATGGATGGTTTATCATCGTTTATTATCTGATCATTTGATTTTTCCATATTTTTTGCAAAATCGACAGAGGAAAGATTGTCTGATCGGTGTGATTTTAAAGGTTCTTCTTGTATATTTATTTCAGGAACTGAGTAGGGTGAAGGTTTGACTTCTGTTACATCTTTTCCAATAACAAATCCAAAATCATCATTGTCTTGGTTGCTTTTTAGATCTTTTTCTTCATTTTTCGTTAGAGACGAGTCTTTATCATCCTCAATCTTATCTGTTTTCTCTTCAGTATCTTCATGATCTTTTTGCTTTGACTTATGTTTATTGTCTTGATCAAGATCAGTAATTACTAAATCATCAAAAATATGGGAAGCACTGAGTCCCATTTGTTCCGCTGCTCCAAAGACCATTGCTTTTCCATCAAACCCAGAAGGAAGCACTGAGATTTGTGGGACATGAAGAAAAGGAATACTTTTACTGAAATGATGAGCGATGAACTCCTGACCGAGAGCATTATCTTCATTTTCATTCAAGAGTACAATTCGAGAAGGAAGCACATCTATGGTGAAGTTATGAAGGAGTCCATCAACAGTGTGAGGGACACTCTCATTTATTGGTCCACTCGTAGTTTGAACAATTTTTCCTGCTCTAAAGAGAGATAAAGTAACACTAGTATCTGTAATGTCAGCAAGTACTGCAGAGAGAGGAAGTCCTTCTTCTTTCTGAATAAGATGAGCAATTGCCTCAGGGGTTACCATAAAACCGATTGGTTTGAGTGAGAGTTCGTCACATATTTTTTTCAGCTTTATGAGATACTCTTTTTTAATTTTTTTATCTTCTACCCATGTTTCTTTAACACCAAAGACAGTATTCTCAGTTTCAATTGATGATGGAAGTGTTTCTTCAGCACTACTAATAGTTTTATCCAGTACACTCAGGAGCTCTTCATACTCAAAATTTTCAAGGGGAGAAGGGAGTTTTTCTTCATGTCTGCCAATTACCTTAACTGTTCCCTGAACTTCTTCAATGATAATTGCCACAGCTTTTTCATCACGTAATAAAAGCGCTAAATAGTGAACAGACGAACTTTTCTTTTTCTGAAAAGGGTTTGGGACAGGAAGTTTCATATATCTATACGTTTTTACTTTTCAAAGTTTACCGCTGCATAGAGTCTTTTTTGGTTTTTACCTAAATTCTCTTGCTTTATTATCTTAAAGGATTTTAATACGCCTGTAAAATCGACATGTGGTCCACCACAAAATTCGATCGAATATGCACTCTTATAATTTTCCGATGTGTCTCCTATAAAATATATTTTTGATTTTTCACCATAGGTATCCATGAAAAGTCCAATTGCTCCCATAATATGTGCCTCACTTGTTGGGATAAGTTCAAAATGAACTGGAAGGTTCTCCTCAATTTTTTTATTGACAATTTCTTGAATTTCTTGAATTTGTTCGTCCGTGAGTCTATTCTCGTAATTAAAGTCAAATCGAACTCGCTCAGATGTGATATTTGAGCCAGTCTGGTGGACATGATTTCCTAAAACATCTCTGAGTGCTTGGTGAAGCAGATGGGTTGCAGTGTGTCCCATGATAGTTTTTTCACTATGATCTGCAAGTCCACCCTTAAATTTACCTGCTGACTGAGTTCTTGAAAGATCTTTGTGTTTTTGTAGAGCATCTTGAAATGCCTTTTTATCAACACCTTTCCCTTTTTCTTTTGCTAACTCTTCAATGATTTCAAAAGGAAAGCCATGCGTCTGAAAAAGATCGAATGCAACATTATCAAGTTGATCAATATTCTTTTCCATCTCTTTAAACCCTTTACTGAGTGTTTGAGTGAATTTTTCAAGTTCGGTCAGAATAGTTTGATGAATGAAGTCATTTTTTTGGTCAAAATCGTTATCATTAATATTTTTTTCTGTTGAGATGACTGCATCTATAATTTTGCTAAAAACGGAGTGATCAAGTTTTGCAGCGTTAAGTAGGTACATTTTAACTGCAGCTCTTCTTAAAAGTCTTCTTAAGACATAACCTTGTTCTTTATTTGAAGGAGTAACACCATCTTTAATGAGAAAAACAGATGCTTTGAGATGATCTGCAATGACTCTCATGAGTTTTGTGACTGATGTGTCTGAATAGGATTGATTTGTAGATTGTTCGATCTCAGATATAATCTTTTTATACAGGTCTGAGGTAAATACATCAGAGTTATTATTAACAGCTGCTGCAAATCTTTCAAAACCTCCTCCAAAGTCGACATTTTTCTGAGGCAATTCTTTAAAAGAGCCGTCTTCTTGTTTTTGATATTGCATAAAGACAGAATTCCCTATCTCCATAAATCTTCCACAGTCACAATTTGGGTGACAGTGTTCGCCAAATGTTTTATCATGAGCTGTTCCAAAATCATAAAAGACCTCACTATCTGGTCCACCTGGTTCACCACTTGGCATATTGTCGGGAACTCCCGAGCGACTCCACCAATTTTTCTTGACATCGTAATAAAAGATACGTCCATCTTGCATTCCTAATCTTCCACCTTGTTCTTCATTTAAAAGTTCTACTTCTTTTGCTTCAATACCTTCAGATTTAAAGAGTTCTTTCCAAATAGTCGCAGATTCTGTGTCTTTCGGAATGTCATTTTTTTCATCACCTGCAAACACGGTAACATATAATTTCTGTGGATTAAGTCCGAGTCCTTTTTCTTTATCTGTTAAAAAGGTAAAGAACCACGGGAGTTGTTCTTTTTTGAAATAGTCCCCTAGACTCCAATTTCCAACCATTCGGAAGAATGTAGTATGTCTATTATCACC
>JAUPUR010000092.1 GCA_030917445.1 Patescibacteria group bacterium
AAAAAAAGTACATAGTGGTGTCACACTTATTGAACTTCTCGTTGTTATAACAATTCTTGCAGGGATGACGTTACTGGTGTTTTCTCTTTTTAACTCGCAAGGTCCTCTCTCACGTGCAACTGATTCGCAAAGACAGCAGCATTTGAGATCGATAAAAACTGCTCTTGAAAGTTTTTATAGTGACAATAATTGCTATCCTGAAGAAATTCCTTTTGGTGATCAATGGCGTGTTGGTGACACAGTTTATATGGCAGAGGTACCTCAGGATCCTACCTGCAGTAATGATGTTTCATCATGTTATGTCTATATTTGGGACGATACGACTTCGTGTCCACAATGGTATAGCGTTTTTTCTCAGTTAAGTTCGCCAAGTCTTGATGATGATGACACTGTTTCAGTTGCTGAGGTTGAAGAAAATTGTAGTCTGTACAAACTTAATAGTTGTGTGCCGTTAGATTTTACTTCTGAGTGGAGTTGTATTTCATCTGGAGAAGTGGATTGTTCCTTTGTCTCAAATATTGAGCTGAGTGCTGGTTCATCTGGGGTAAGTTGTTTGCAGGAAGAGAAAAATAGATCATGTTCTGGTACACCGGCGCGGTGTAATGCTGTTCCTGCAGGTACAGGTACATATTGTTCAGACAACTGCGGTGGAGCTTGCTAATACTTGTCAGAAAGAAGGAAAACAGAGTACAGTAGATATATGACATTTCAGAGATCTGCAGGTTTTACACTTATTGAGCTAATTCTCGTTGTGGCTATTTTCGGAGTTATGGCAGCTGGTAGTCTGCTTGCAATTAATCCGCTTGAACAATTTAAGAAATCAAATGATTCAAAACGAAAATCAGATCTTGCTCAGATTCAAAGAAGTCTTGAAGCATATTATCAAGACTATGGAAGATATCCCCTTTCAAGTAGTTATCAAATTGTCGATACCAATCCTGTCCCTTTTGGTTCGTCATGGCAACCGTATATAAATCTTCTTCCAGATGATCCAATTGAAACAAGATCATATGTCTACTATGTCTCAGCGAATAGACAAAGTTACGTGATCTATGCTAGCCTTGAAAGAGGAGCAAATGATCCAGACAGCTGTAACGATGGAGATGTGTGTGCAAATATGTCTGCATATGGAGTATCAGGTACAGCCTGCGGAGTTGTTTGTAACTATGGAGTATCAAGCCCAGATATAAGACCATGAATTTTAAAATTAAAAAAAATAAAGGATTTACACTTATTGAACTTCTTATTGCGATCGCAATTATCGGCGTTCTCACCACACTTTTAATGACAAATTTTGTTGGTATCAGACAGAGAGCCCGTGATGCTCAGCGAAAATCAGATATTAGACAGATTCAGTCTTCCCTCGAGTTGTATCGTTCAGACAATAGTATTTATCCGACAATAAGTGGGGTAACATATCGGGTAAATGGTTCAACTGCGTGTCCTACTTCTCAAAGCCTTCAGTCTGGAGCTACAGTATATATGAGTAAGATCCCCTGTGATAGCTTGGGAACTTCGACATATAATTCAGGAAATTATTATTATTACACTCCAGATGGTGTGACTTATGTTCTTGCATCGTGTCTAGAAAATGCAAACGATAATGATCCTAACTCAACGACTAACGCTCCATCACCTTCAGGTGGAACATGTTCTTCTGGAAAATATTTTGTCGTTACAAATCCATGACAGTAAAACATACAATGCAAAGAGGATTTTCCCTCATTGAGTTACTGGTTGTCTTTAGTATTATTGGAATTTTAAGTACTGTAAGTATCGCTGGATTTTCAGAATACAATAGAGATAGACAATTGACATCAGCTACCGCTGAATTTGTTTCTGTTTTACAGCAAGCAAAAGCAAGAACTCAATCGCAGGTCAAACCAAGTTCTTGTTCAACAGCACCACTCAACGGATATGAAGTTCGAGTATGTGGACTTTCGTCTTCAACGTGTGCACCTGAGAACACGTACGAGCTTTATGTAAGCTGTGGAGGAACAAAACAGTTTGTTGCTTCACATGAATTATCAAATGGTGTTACAACTGTTCAAGATGGGACAACCTCGACGGTTTTTTTCTTTCAGGTTTTGACAGGTGGTGTTAGTGGTCAGGGAAATGTTGTTTTTTCTGGAGCGGGACAAAGAATGAAAACAGTTACTGTTACAAATAATGGAGCAATTTCTTTTCAATAATCATAAGGGTCAAACAATACTCGAAGTAGTTGTTGCTTTGGGTGCTGGTATTATTGTGCTTTCTGCAATGACTATTGCAGTTGTGACAGCATTGAATAATGCTTCTCAGGCCACTGCAGAGAGTCAGGCAACACAGTTCGCGCAACAAGGGATTGAGATAGTGAGAAGCATGAGAAATACTGACTATGCCACTTTATCTACTTTGTCTGGGGATTATTGTATGGCTGCGAGTTGTTCTGCATTAACAACTCAGACAGGAACGTGTGGTTTTAAAACAACGTCATGTGGTACAAATATTAATAATAAATTTATCCGGGAAGTCTCGGTCACGCAAAATAGTTCTACGTGCCTTGTTCCTGGTGTTACACCTGCTCCTGGAAGCAAGCAAACCGAGGTAACGATGACTGTTTCGTGGAGTGACAGTAAATGTAGAGATGAAGACAATCGTTATTGTCATAATGTCAGTATTGATACATGTCTTTCAAATTACACAGGAAGGACTGCACCTTA
The DNA here is from genome assembly GCA_030917445.1 of Patescibacteria group bacterium. Lineage (GTDB taxonomy): Bacteria > Patescibacteriota > Microgenomatia > Levybacterales > UBA12049 > JAUPUR01. The sequence continues at coordinate 2,703 of JAUPUR010000092.1, forward strand.
ATGAAGAGATTTAACCAAAATCATCAAGGTTTTACTCTTGTCGAGCTCTTGGCAGTTGTTGCAGTTCTTGGTATTGTTGCCTCAATTCTCTTTGGAGTACTTTTTACAACGTTGAGAGGATCAAGCAAGTCTGAATCTTTGACACTTGTATCTCAAAATGGAAATGCGGCACTCAATCAAATGATACGGATGGCTCGATTTGCCAAGACGCTTCAGTCACCAGATTCTTGTTATGTGAGTGCTGAGCAAACAAGTGTCGCAACAAGTTCGGTTACCTTGGTAAATGCAGATGGAGGTACTTCTAAATTCGAGTGTAGTGACAATACAATATCATCAAATAGTGCGTCTCTTTTGGACATGACTAGTGTTCAAACATCCAGCTGTCAATTTATCTGTTCGCAATCCACTCAGTATGATGCTCCCCAATTGGAAATTCAATTCACACTTCAGAGAAAATCAGCAACAGGAATAATTGATACATCGACAGAACTTCCTTTTGAGGCTACAGTTACCTTTCGAAATATACAATAACTCCTCGAGCGTTGACAGCCCTTTTCGTGCTTGTTACGATAGAATTGGGTATTTATGTTATTGTCCAAGAAATCACAGCAAGGTCAAATTCTTCTTATAGTCATTCTTGTAATGGTTGTGTCACTCACAGTAGGTTTGTCAGTTGTTACTCGAACAATTACCAATGTTCGAACATCACAAGAAGAGCAAGCATCACAACAAGCTTTTTCAGCTGCGGAAGCAGGTATTGAAAAAATTATTTCTTCCAACCAAACAACACTTGAGGCTCAACTGCCCAATGATGCATCGTATCAAACATCAATAACTACTGCGAGTGGAACTGCTTTTCTTGTCAATAACGGAAATACGATTGTGAAGGATGATGGAATTGATGTTTGGTTATCAACGTATCCCAATTACTCTTCTCCATTTTCACCATCTAGCTCAGGGTCAGTGACAGTATACTGGAGTAATTCTTCAGATGTTTGTGATGCATCTCCTTCACTTAACACAAAAGCTGCTTTGGAAATTGTTATTTTATCGGGAACTTCTCCTGCAAATGCGACAGTTAGACACGTCCCTGTTGATCCATGTTCATCTCGAGCTGCAATAAATAATTTCACTCATCCAGTGAGCACTGGTGGAACAGTTCAAGGGAAGACATTTGGCCATAGCTATACAGTGACAGGTATTACAAATGGACTATTAATGAGAGTTATTCCAGTTTACGCTTCTACTACTTTAGCTGTGAGTGGTAATGGTACTGCTCTACCCTCTCAAGGACAAATTATTCAGTCAGTTGGAACTTCAGGTGGAACTCAGAGGAAGATTGTTGTTTATAAAGGATATCCAAAAGTTCCTGTAGAGTTTTTTCCGTTTTTACTTTTTTCACCACAATGAATACTTTTGGTCTTGATATAGGTGCCACATCAATGAAAATAGTATCGCTTATAAAAGATAAGCGTGGTTTTTCATTGCAATCCTGTTTAACGACAGTTACACCTGCAAAAGGAATTATGTCTGAGTCTCCATTTGATCAACAAGAGATGGCTCAAGCAATTCAACGGTTGATAGTTGATGCCCGAATTTCAACAAAATTGGTGAACGTTGCACTTCCAGAAAATCAGGTCTTTACCAAAGTCATAGACATGCCTGTATTATCCGATAAAGAGCTGTCGTCAGCAATTTACTGGGAGGCAGAACAACATATTCCCGCTCCCTTACCTACAATGACTATTGATTATAAAATTCTACAGAAAGACGAAAAAAATCAAGTTGATCCGAAGATGCAAGTTCTTTTAGTTGGTGCACCTACTTCACTCATAAGACGGTATCAAAGTATTCTTGAGATGGCTGGACTTTCTATCAATATTGTCGAGACAGAGGTGCTGTCAGTTGTTCGATCTTTATCACCAGTGAACAGGTCTGAGGTATTTTTAATCGTAAGTATTGGTGCACTCAGTACTTCTCTCGCTATTTTGAAAAATAATATTCTTGTTTTCTCTTATACAATTCCACTTGGAGGTCTTGCAATGGATAGGTCTATTGCATCAAACTTTGGATTTACTCCATCTCAAGCAGAAGAATACAAAAAAGTATATGGAATTGCGGATCAGAGTCTCGGAGGGAAAATCTCACAAGCACTTGAGCCAATTCTTGCTTCTATGGCTACTGAAGTTAAAAAAGCAATTACATATTATACTGAGAAAAATAAAAATGATAATCAAATTAGTCAAATCATTTTGACAGGTGGAAGCTCACTTCTTCCTGGTTTGGACATCTTTTTTGTGAAAACATGTGGTATTGAAACAGTAATTGGAAATCCATGGAAGAACGTACCAGTACTTAATGTTCCTGATACTTTGATGGAACAAGGACCACGCTTCGGTGTCTCTGTAGGACTCGCGATGAGAGAAAATGAGTAACGAAATAAATCTTCTTTATAGTAAAAAACAAGGCGGATCTGTTGCTATCAAAGCTCGTATCTTGATGCTTCGATATATTGCATTAGGACTGCTTTTTATTATTGGTGTAATTTCTGTAATTGTTTTTATACTCATTTTAGCTTCGCCACTTCCAGAATTGAAAAAGCAAGAGTCAGCACTTCTTACATCTCTCTCAACTTCTCATAGCAAAATTGTTAAGCAAGTTTTAATAACAAGCAGACTTCAAGATATTAGTAAAATTGTTGCTGCGAGACCAGATGTTGACGATCAAATTGTAGATCTTCGTAAAAAAATTCCACTCGGGGTTGAAATTAAGAGTTTGAGAGTCGATACAAAGCAAATGATGGTTACAATCAGTGCTGCATCCCTTCTAGGTGTTGAATCTTTTACTCAAGAACTAACAAAAATGGGAAATTCTGATAAGACAGTCCGTGGTGTAAGTATTGATTCAGTTGAATTTACACCGGGAGAATTGTACGAAGTAGCATATACTATTACCTATCTTTAAATATGGAAAATTCATCAGCAAAATCATTGAGACTTCTCTACTACAGATATAAAGATACACAGTGGTTTTCACTGAGTATTGCTGTTTTTATCCTTTTAATTATAGCTCTCCTCATTGGTCGGGTGGTTTTTCCTCAAGTGCAAAATTGGTTATCGATACAAAATGAAGTTGCATCAACACGACAACGACTTGAAATACTTCGCTCAAACGAGCAACAAGTACAACTCATGAATGATGCAGTGTTAAATACTCAGCTACAAACTGTCACTTCGGCTTTACCTGTTGAAAAAGATTTTACTGGTGTCTTAGGATCTGTTGCAGTAGCTGGTGCGAAAGCAGGAGTATCATTTGATGATTATACATTCCAAGTAGGTCCACTATCGACGAAAGC
>JAUPUR010000093.1 GCA_030917445.1 Patescibacteria group bacterium
ACAAAAAGGAGGATCGGATTGAGTGAGAAAAATTTTCCTAAATACTCCTTAATACCAAGAGCTTTGATACTGAGCATGTGTGTTGCAACGAGTGAGATAATTGCGAGTGCGAGTGTAGCATTGATATCACTTGTAAGATTTCTATTAAGGGAGATGAGATGTTTTTCCTCTTTGTCGTGAGATTTCTCGGTTGTGCTTGGAGTTACTTCTTCATGAGTATCCTTGGGTGTAGCATGATCATTTGACGTAACTATCTTTTTTTCTGTGGGCTCATGACTTTCTTCAACATGTGTTTCTTTTGGATAAAATCCGATACTTTCCGCACCGGGAAGAAGAGCACTCCAATTAGAAAGAAGAATAAAGAGGAAAAAAGTAAGGAAATAGGGAAATATCTTCTCTGCGTTTTTTCCAGCAATTGATGATGTCAGGTTGTAGAAAATATCAACGACCATTTCTACAATATTTTGAAAAGTTCCTGGAACTTTTTTAATATTTCGTGCAAGAAAAAAAACACCAATTAAAATAAGTGCGTCAATGAAAACTGTATTTACAAGTGTATTTGTTATTGGCACTGGGCCAAGTTGGATAAGAACATCCGGTGCAAGTGATGCCATAGACTCACGTATTGTACTAAATTCGAGGAGATTTAGGCAAGGCTACGTTAGGAAGTGTGGAGGTCGGGTTTGTAAATCTTGTCAGTGATGATAACAAGTCTATCATCTTTTGAATCAAGTCTCCCTTCAAGAATAACAACAGTGTCTTCAAGTATAAGAGATTTGCTGAGTTCGAAAGTTTTTGGAAAAACAACACACTCAATAGTGATCCCTTTTTCATCTCCAATTGAGATAAATGCCATTTCTGCATTTGATTTTTTCGTCACAATTTTTCGTGCGGTTTCAATAATACCTCCAATTTTGACAAATCCTCCAATTTTTTCTCCTTCTAAAAGGTCAATTTCGTGGGTTGTTTGAAGTTTGATGAGAGAAAGTGTTTCCATATGTGGGTGAGATGTGAGATAGAGTCCGAGGAACTCTTTTTCAAATGTAAGTTTTTCTTCAAGTGTGAAGTCATCAACATCAATTGCAGCAAGATCAAATGTTGATGAGATATCACTATTGTCATCACCAAAGAGTGATTCTTGGCCATCGGCTTCTTGTCTCTTTGTTTTACCCATATGTTCTATAATTTGGGGCATCGCAATAAGGAGAGTTGCTCTTTTTCCAAATATATCAAAAGCACCTGACTTAATGAGACTCTCAAGTGTTTTTTTATTTACTTTTCCAAGATCTACTCGTGAACAGAAATCCTGAAAACTCACGAATTTCTTGGATGATCGCGCGTGAAGTATTGATTCAATTGCCGCGCTTCCAACATTTTTTACCGCAGAAAGTCCAAATCTGATGTTTGTATTTTCTTCGATACTAAATTCAAAGTCAGAAAAATTGATATCAGGTGGAAGGACTGGTACGTCTAGCCTTTTACATTCTGCAACTGCTTGAGCGATTTTCTCATTTTTTTGTGGGCCAGTTGTACCTCGTGATTCCGCTGTTAGTACAGCAGTCATAAATTCAACCGGAAAGTGTGCTTTGAGATAGCCTGTTCGGAAAGCAATAGTTGCATAGCATGCAGCATGTGCTTTGTTGAATCCATAGCCTGCAAACGGTGCAATAAGGTTGAAAAGCTCTTTTGCTTTTGTTTCCGTAATGCCGTTTTTAATACAACCAGCAATAAACATCTCTTCTTGTTTTTTCATCTCAGCTGGAATTTTTTTGCCCATGGCTTTACGGAATTTGTCAGCATCTAGCCAGGTATATCCAGCGAGTCTAATTGCTGTCAGAAGTACATCATCTTGAAAAGTAAGTACACCATAAGATTCTTTGAGGATATCTTCAAGCTCTGGATGGGGATAAGTGATAAGAGTAGGGTTATTTTTTCTTCGAATAAATTCTGGAATATTTTGCATTGGACCTGGTCGATAAAGTGAAACCATTGCTTGGAGGTCGAAAATTGAGGTGGGTTTGAGATCTTTAATGTACCTTCGCATGCCTGATGACTCAAGTTGAAAAATACCAGTAGTTTCACCCTGACCAAGTAGTTCATAAGTTTTTTTATCATCAAGTGGAGCATGATCAAGGTCAATGACTTTTTGTTGGTTAATCTTGATAAATTTAAGTGTTTCTTCAATAATTGTGAGATTTCTTAACCCTAAAAAGTCCATTTTTAAAAGTCCTACACCATCTTCACCAACAGTGTACATATCATATTGAGTAACAATTTTTTCTCCATTTGTTTCTCTTTGAACGGGCGTGTACTCGGTAATGTCTTTATCTGCGATTACAACCCCAGCTGCGTGAACCGATGCATGCCTCGCAACTCCTTCTAGCCTTTTTGAAATGTCCAGAAGCCTTTTTGTTTCTGGTTCTGTCTCATAGGCTCTTTTGAGATCAGGACTTTGAGAAAGTGCATTATCAAGTGTCATTGAGTGTCCCTGCCATCCTGGTGGGATCATCTTTGAAATTCTGTCGGGAGCAGAGTATGGCATCCCTAATGCACGCCCTGCATCTCTTACCGAGCCTTTAGCTTCCATCGTTCCAAAAGTGATTATTTGTGCAACTTTTTCTTTCCCATATTTTTGTGTGACATATGCAATGACCTCTTCTCGTCGAGTATCTGCAAAATCTAGATCAATATCAGGTGCAGAAGGTCTTAAGGGATTGAGAAACCTTTCAAAGGGCAGTGCAAAGAAAAATGGATCAACGTCAGTGATACGAAGACAGTAGGAAACTACAGAACCTGCAGCTGACCCTCTTCCTGGACCGACAGCGATTTCATGATCTTTTGCCCAATTTACAAAGTCAGAAACAATGAGAAAGTACGTATCATAGCCTTTGTCTCTAATGACTTTTAACTCATAGTCTACTCTTTCTTGAATAGTTGGAGTAATTTCTTTATATCTTTTTTGCATACCTTCGTAGGTAATTTCTTGGAGGTACTCGGATGGGGACTTGCCGTCTGGTACTTCGAAAATAGGCATATGCCATTTTCCTAATTCAATTTCCAAATTACACCTCTCAGCGATTTTTACTGTATTCTCAACAGCCTCAGGAATATCAGCGAAAAGTTCTGCCATTTCATCTCCAGACTTGATGTAAAAATCAGGAGAGTCGATCA
>JAUPUR010000094.1 GCA_030917445.1 Patescibacteria group bacterium
ACGGAAAAGATATTTCCTGGATATGGGATGTAGACTTTGAAGAATTTAAAAATTATCAATCATTATCACTCACTCTCACAGGAGATAGAGTACATGACATGATGACCCGTATTAAATACGCCAATATACAAAATGCAAACGTCAGTGCAGATGAAAATATGGATAATGCGCTTTCATCTGCATTGAAAGATCTTCCTGATGATAAAACTCTCTTTATTCTGCCAACATATACAGCAATGTTGTCACTTCGAAAAACAATTACAGGTAGAAAAATACTATGAAAAAATATTCATTACATATTGTTTGGCTCTATCCCGATCTTATGAGTACATATGGAGATCGTGGCAATATAATCACACTTGAAAAGAGACTTATCTGGCGTGACATAGAGGTATCAACACAGATGTTAAGTATCAATGATGATCCTCAACTACTTAAAAAAGCTGACTTTATTTTTATGGGTGGTGCACAAGATAGAGAACAAACTATCGTGGCGAAAGATTTTGAACGAGGAAAAGCTCATGTTCTCCATCAACTAATTGAAGAAGATATACCAGGTCTCTATATTTGTGGCGCATATCAGTTCCTTGGAAAATATTATAAAGAAGCAGATGGAACAGAAATAAAAGGACTTGGGATTTTGGATCTCTATACAGAAAATCCAGGTAATCTTCCTCGTTTGATAGGTAATACGCTTATTAATACTAATTTTATGGAGAGTGAAAATAATCTTGTTGGATTTGAAAACCATGGAGGACGGACCTACCTTGGCAACAATATAAAACCTCTAGGAAAGATAGTTAAAGGTTATGGGAATAATGGAACAGACTCGACAGAAGGCGCAATTTATAAAAACTCTTTTGGCTCATACTTTCATGGACCGATACTTCCAAAAAATCCGTATTTTGCAGATCATCTACTCACTCTTTCACTTCAAAAAAAATATCAAGAGGATATCTCACTCTCACAACTTGATGACAGTGTAGAAATGAAGGCACATCAAGCGATTGTCAGCAGACTGAGTCGTGGAGTATAATAACGAGCATGAAGATTGATATCACACATATAGCAAAGCTTGCCAACCTCCCACTAACTGATGAAGAGAAAACACTTTACTCCGGACAACTTTCATCGATTCTTGATTATATTGCAAGACTTAACGAATTAAACACAACAGAAATTGAAGAAACCAGTCAAGTTACAGGACTGACAAATGTGTTACGAGATGATAAAGCACTTCCTTCACTTAGCCAAGAAGATGCTACTTCAGGAAGTCAAAGTGACAAAGGACAATTTAAAGTGAAAGGAATATTTGATAATGAATAACCTTACAATTGTAGAAGCTCGAAAAAAACTTGATAACAAGGAGGTTTCATCTTTAGAACTGACTCAGTATTTCTTAGGAGAGATCAAAAAGAAAAATGATCACCTCAATGCATTTATAACAATTTCTGAAAAAGAAGCCCTCTCAATGGCTGAGCAAGCTGATGAAAAATTAAAAAATGGTGACTCAACTCCGCTTTTAGGTATTCCGCTTGCACTGAAAGATATCTACATGACGAAAGGAGTTCGAACGACAGCGGCATCAAAAGTACTCGAAAGTTACATTCCACAATATGATGGAACAGCAGTAATGCTTTTAAAAAAAGCAGGGGCTGTCATTCTTGGCAAAACAAACCTAGATGCATGGGCACATGGATCAAGTGGAGAAAATTCAGACTTCGGTCCTACAAAAAACCCATATAACACTGAGTATGTTCCAGGTGGATCGAGTAGTGGATCACCTGTGGCAGTTGCTTCTGAAATGGCTCTTGCAGCATCCGGAACGGATACAGGAGGCTCAATTAGGCTTCCAGCAAGTTTTTGCAATGTGGTGGGACTCAAACCTACTTACGGTCGAGTCAGTCGATATGGAGTCATTGCCATGGCATCATCGCTTGATTCAATTGGACATTTTACAAAAACAGTTGAAGACAACGCACTCTATCTTCAAGTCACAGCTGGCAAATATACTATGGATGCAACTTCTCCTCCCATTGATGTGCCAAATTACACTCAAAACCTATCACAAGGTGTAAAAGGACTTAAAATTGGTGTACCAAAAGAATATTTTATAGATGGATTAGATCCTCGTATAAAGAACATGATAGACAAAACACTCAAGTGGTATGAAGACCAAGGTGCTGAAATAATTGAGATCTCCCTACCGCACACATCATATGCGATTGAAGTCTATTACATTATTCAAACAGCTGAAGTGTCATCAAATCTTGCACGTTATGATGGAATACGTTTTGGTAATACTAGAGCGTCATTCGGACCAGAAGCAAAAAGAAGGATTATGCTTGGAACATATGTACTTTCTGCGGGATACTATGATGCGTTCTACAAAAAAGCTATGCAGGTCAGAACTCTGCTAAAAAATGATTTCGAAGAAGCATTTAAAAAAGTTGATGTAATGATTACACCTGCTTCACCAACTCTCCCTTGGAAATTAGGTGAAAAAACTTCAGATCCACTTTCCATGTATCTTTCAGATATTCTTACAGTTCATGCCAATCTCGTTGGTATTCCAGGTCTTTCTGTCCCAATCGGTTTTCTTGAGGGGCTTCCTGTTGGAATGCAAATTCTTGGCCCACACTTTTCCGAAGAAAAACTCTATCAAGTTGGGTATGCGTTTGAACAATCACATCCATTTTGGAAAGAAAGGCCAAAAAATGAGTAAATATACACCAATTATTGGACTTGAGGTTCATGTAGAACTTAAAACACAGTCAAAAATGTTTTGTAGTTGTAGTGCAGATTACTTCGGTAAAGATCCAAATACTCATACATGCCCCGTCTGTCTGGGACTTCCAGGAGCACTTCCAGTTCCAAATAAACAAGCTATTGAGTGGTGCATTAAGATAGCACTTGCGCTCAATTGCGAAATAAACCTTTTTTCAAAATTTGATCGTAAAAACTACTTTTACCCAGATCTTCCAAAAGGATATCAAATAAGTCAGTACGATCTTCCATTTGGTAAAAAAGGATCAATTACCCTTTCTTCAGGAAAGACAATTGGTATTACGAGAGTGCACATGGAAGAAGATACAGGCAAACTCATGCACCAAACAGTAAATGGACAAAAAATTAGCCTCGTTGACTACAACAGATCGAGTGTACCACTCGTTGAAATTGTTACAGAACCTGATTTTGACAATGCTGATGATGTTGTTGAGTATTTGCAAAAGTTACAAACCATAGTGAGATATCTTGGGGTTTCAAATGCAGATATGGAAAAAGGAGATATGAGACTTGAGCCAAATATATCACTCACAGACAAACCTGGTGTCTTTCCACCGTACAAGGTTGAGGTGAAAAATATCAACTCATTTAAATTCGTACATAAAGCAATCTCATATGAACTTAAAAGACAAGAAGAAATACTTGAAAAAGGAGAAACGCCATTGCAAGAAACGAGAGGCTGGAATGAATCACAAAACAACACTGTTTCACAAAGAATCAAAGAAGAGGCAAATGATTATCGCTATTTTCCTGAACCAGATATTCCACCAATAACACATACAATAGAAGAAATTGCTCAATTCAAGTCATCACTTCCAGAACTTCGAGAAGAAAAAATTAAAAGGTTTATGACTGAATTCTTTTTATCTGAATATGACTCTTCACAAATGACAAGAGAAAAAGATGAGGCTGAATTATTTGAAGATGCAGTAAAAATTGGAAAAGAACAAAATATCACTGCAAAACAGATTGCAAACTTTATAATGAATAAAAAAGAAGCAGTATTTCTTTCATCTAAGGAACTCATAGCTCTGATTGAAACTGACTTAAAAAAAGAAGAGCTTGATCCTGCAGAACTTGACGTAATTATTCAATCAGTTCTTTCACAAAATGAAAAAGCAGTCACCGACTATAAATCAGGAAAAGAATCTGTCATAATGTTCTTAGTTGGACAGTGTATGCGTGCAATTGGAAAAAAGGTTGAT
>JAUPUR010000095.1 GCA_030917445.1 Patescibacteria group bacterium
ATTTCTTCAAGTGGTTTATTTAGTATTTGAGTCGTCATTTCAACCTATTGTAACATCCTGACTGCCAAAATGGAAGCTATTTTTGCTATAATACAATCTATTGCCGAGGTGGTGGAATGGTAGACACGCTAGTCTCAAAAACTGGTGGCTGTAATGGTCATGAGGGTTCGAATCCCTCCCTCGGCACTCTTTTTATCTTCAAGTAAACATTTCCCCCTATAAAACAAAACTAACACATGATAGTGCTAGTTTTGTTCCACAGTCCAACTATTACTGAGTTGGAGTTTGGTCTGGCGTTACTACTCCACCGTCAACTGGTGCTGCAGGTGTTGGTTGAGCCATTGGCTCTTCCATAGGTGCAGGAGTTGGAGCTGTTGGCACCTCAGGTGTAGGCATTGGTGCTGGTGCATCAGGTGCCTCTACTGGAGGTGTCATCGGTGTCGAAGGAGTTGGCATTCCTGGTGTCTCCACATCAGTACCTGTCGGTGCTGGAGGAGGAGTTGGAATACCGCTTGGTGTCCCCATCGGGTCTTGTGTTTGATTATTTTGGTCCATATATTCTCACCCCCTTCCCTAGTGTATCTACTAGTATGAATAGTCACTCTCTACTCAGACTAAAAGATATTATGCAGACTCAGCGTGTTTTTCTACACTATAAAATCGTATCCTATCACCACGGAAAAGTAAATCAATCTCACCTGTTGCACCATTTCTGTGTTTGGCAATTAAAAGTTTGGTTGGAACCGAGTGTTTATTGACATCATAGTCGACATCAGGTCTATAGAGAAACATAACGACGTCTGCATCTTGCTCAATGGCTCCAGATTCACGAAGATCAGCTAGCTGTGGTCTTTTCTCACCTCTGTGTTCAACTGCACGAGATAACTGAGAAGCTGAAAGTACAGGGACATTTAATTCTCGTGCGAGATTTTTCAGACCTTGTGAGACAATTGAAACCTCTTGTACTCTACTTTCCACCTTTCTCCCAGGATTAACGAGCTGAAGATAGTCAACAATAATGAGTCCAATATTATGTTCCATATGGAGCCTTCTTGCTTTACTTCTCATTTCAGCCATTGTGAGACCAGGAGTATCATCAATAAAAATTGGAGACTCTGCGAGTTGACCCATTGCCTCTGAAAGTTTTGTAAAGTCTTCCTCAGACAATTTTCCTGTCTTCAGTCTCCAAGCATCCACATCTGCTTGTGCAACCAAAAAACGATCAACAAGCTCCTCTTTACTCATTTCAAGCGAAAAAATCGCCACAGGTTTCTTATCAACTGTCGCAATATGTTGTGCCATATTCAGTGTTATCGCTGTCTTTCCAGTTCCTGGACGTGCAGCAAGAATAATAAGATTTGATTTTTGAAGACCAGAAAGAACATTATCGAGATCACTAAATCCTGTCTTCACTCCTCTTAACCCTTCCCCTCCTTTATGAAGTTCATCTATTCTGTCAAAACTTTGTGTTAAAGTGTCCTTAATTGGAATAAATCCTCTTGTAATATTCCCTTGAGAAATTGAAAAAATTGACGCCTCAGCTTTATCCAACACGTCCTTAACCTCTTTTTGATCGTCATATCCCATTTCTGCAATTTCGGTCCCAGCATGAACAAGTGATCTTTTTGTTGCAGCCTCACGAACGATTTCTGCATAATGATCAATATTTGCCGCAGTCGGGACACTCTCAACAAGATCGGTAAAAAACGTCGTTTCAACGACAGCTTGAGTATCAATTTTTTTAATTTGATCTGTAATTGTGAGAATATCTATTGGTTTTCTCTGTTCATAGAGGGCGAGCATCGCTTGGTATACGAGAGAGTGTGTTTCATTATAGAAATGTTCTGATCGAAGTTTTTCTGAAACAAGTGTTATTGCATCTCTGTCAATAAGAAGCGCGCCAAGAACACTTTTTTCTGCGGATTCATTATGAGGAAGAGTTTTCATTCTTGCCATAGAGAGTTAACGGAATAATTTGATTGAAACATTTATGAATGAGATAAGAGCAGTGTTTCTGTCTCTGTTGGAAGTTTATCTACAGAAATCTGATATTTACTCACTGTCTTTTTTTGTTCTTTTGCAACTGAGTCAGCAACTGCAGCTGCTTGTGCTCCAAAAAATCCGACCACGTGGGTTGCAATTGTTGAAGTAAATGATGCAGAATGAGTTTCATCAGAAAGTGCTAGTAATACATGGTGTTCTTTCATTTTCTGATGCAAGGCATCAAGAGCACTAATATCTCCAAGAGCTATATCAACTCCATCAACGTTAATACTAAAAACAGTCTTTCCAGCACTTTTAGTTCCATTTATTTTGATTCCACCAGCTTCATATTCACCCGGTCCTGTGATAACAACGACATCATCCTTAAGCTTCATGTTCTTCTTCTCAAATGGAGCGAGAATTATTGCCGCATTCACTTGCGCAGCTTTATCGACTGGATTGATAAAAACTGAGGCATTCTTACCTCGAAGCTTGATTGAGTGATCTGAAACTATTGTAATTTCCACTTCATCATACTAGCACAGTCGAATTTTCCTGTCCATATTTCTTTCATGATTTTCTTGACACATCAATCGTTTTGGCTTATTATCGATGTACTTATTTACCCCAGGTCTAAAATCAAAAAACAATGAAGTCTGAACGAATTATACTGTCCTTTGTCGCCATTATTATCGGCCTCCTTGTAGCAGGTGGAGTCTTTTTCTTATACCAACTGACAAAAAAACTTCCTCCTGAAAAAGCACAATCAATTTCACTTAAATCTCCAGCGACTCCAACACCACAAACACCCTCCCAACTCTCAATTTTACAACCACAAGATGAAGAAATTTTTTCAAAAAAAACTATTACCATTTCAGGCAAAACTTCACCTGATGCGACAATTGTTGTTTCATCCCCAACTGATGACCAAGTTGTCAAACCGACACGAAATGGTGATTTTTCTGTTACACATACTATCGGTGACAACTCGACCATAATAACTGTTCTCTCTATCTTTCCAGATGGCAGAGAAGAAAAATTAACAAGAACAGTCAATTATACTTCGGAGGAATTTTAAAATGAAAAAAATATTTATATCATTTCTTATTTTATGTGTCCTTTTCTCAGGAACAACATCTGCACAAACACCATCTCTGACGCCAACAGCCAAACCAACTGATGAGACAACCACACAAAAGCTTTCAAATCAAATTAATAATCTCAAAGAAAAAATTGCTTCACGTGTTGCACAACTCAATCTTGTAGAAAAAAGAGGTATCATCGGAACTGTTAAAGAAGTTGATGGGACAAAAATTGCAGTCACAGACCTCAATGACAAAACAAGAAATATTGATGTGGATGAAATCACAAAGTTTTCTTCATCATCTGCAAAAGCATCATTCGGTATCTCTGATATAAAACCTGGAACAAAATTAAGTATTTTAGGTCTTTATAATAAAGATTCTGAACGAATTCTAGCTCGATTTATCACAGTGATTTCAACTCCACTCACAATTACAGGTGCAGTAAGCAAAATTGATGATGATGAATTTACTATCACTGTCTCAACGGAAACCGGTCAAAACTATATTGTTGATGTTGAAAATATTACAAGAACCCTTGAATATATTGATAACGAGGTTGTTAAGTCAGGATTTTCAAAAATCGAAACTGGAGAAAGAGTTATGGTCGTAGGCTATACACAATCAGGACAATCATCAAGACTTGTAGGTACACGAATTCTTCTCTTTCCAGAGCTTCTCCGCAACCCTAAAATAATTCTTAAAACAGATACAGATGAAATTGTGCCCTCGTCTGGTAGTGGAAAAGTCATCACTCCAATACGCTAAATGAAAACGAGAAGTGATATTATTTCTCTACTTTCAACTCTGGATCTCGATAGTCTCCTTATATCTTCTCCCCATACTCTTCGCTATCTCTCAGGATATTTCGGATTCTCAGTTCAAGAGAGAGACGGCTATATGCTTGTAACCGAAAATGATATATATCTCCTGGTTAATTCTCTTCATTTTGAAGGAATAAAAAAGAAGACACAAAATTTCACTCTACGTGAAATCACAAGCTCTCAACCATTATCCAAGCATCTTCAACAGATAATGCAGCATAACCATATTTCTTCAATGGGTATTGAAGATAAAGATTTACGTGTGGAGGAATTTATCAGAATACAAAAGGTTATAAAAAGACTAAATCCAGTATCACTTGATGACATACGTATACTCAAAACTCAAGATGAAATTGAAAACATCGCCAAAGCATGTTCAATTGCAGATGACTCCATAAAAGAACTCATAAAAAAAATAACAGTATCAATGACAGAAAAAGAGATTGTTACTATGTTTGAAAATATCGTCAGATCAAAAAATGCAGAACCATCATTCCCCACAATTGTTGCTTGGAATGAAAATGCAGCCACACCACATCACTTAAGTGATCAAACACAAATATCATCAAATGGTTTTCTTCTTATTGATTGTGGTGTAAATTTTAATAATTATTGTTCAGATATGACAAGAACATTCGCACTTGGAAAAATAGACGAAGAGATGAATCGAGCCTATGATACTGTTTTCCTGTCACATAAAAAAGCAGTTGATTTCATTGAAATGCGTTTAAAAAATTCAGAGACAATCAGTGCGTGTGAAGTCGATAAAGTTGCTAGAGACACTATAAAGGAAAATGGATTTCTCCCTTTCCCCCATTCACTTGGACATGGAATTGGTCTTGAAGTTCATGAAGCACCATCTCTATCGCCACACTCCGATGATATTTTAGAAAATGGAATGGTTTTTTCAATAGAACCTGGGATCTATATCCCTCAAAAATACGGTATAAGAATTGAAGATCTCTATACTATTGAGAATAACTCATTACGACAATTAACAACGTTTAATTCTTCACTGACATATTTATAATTTTGATTATGACTATGGTACAATCGAGGTATGTTAGTACAAACACTTAAAGGCTTCAGGGATTTTCTTCCCCAAGAAGCAAAAAAAAGACAGTATGTCATACAAACCTTGAAAAAGGTCTTTGAGTCATATGGCTTTGAACCTCTTGAAACTCCTGCACTTGAGTACAAAGAAATCCTTACAGGAAAATATGGTGACGAAGGTGACAAGCTCATGTATACATTTCAAGACAATGGTGGTCGTGACGTCGCACTTCGTTATGACCAAACAGTCCCACTAGCTCGTGTCGTTGCCCAATACCAAAATGAGCTTTCACTTCCATTTAAAAGATTTCAAATTCAACCAGTATGGAGAGCTGAAAATACCCAAAGAGGAAGATTTCGTGAGTTCCTCCAATGTGATATTGATATTTGCGGAACCAAAAGTTCACTTTCAGATGCTGAGCTCTTAAGTCTTATTTATAAAGGATACTCTTCTCTTGGATTTGAATCTTTCAAAATACTCGTTAACGACAGAGACCTTTTTAAAAACCTTGCACAAAAAGCAATAACAATTATAGATAAAATTAAAAAGATTGGAGAAGAAGAAGTGATAAAAGAACTTCAAGAAATCGGAGTATCTTCTGAGGTTCTTGAAGAATTACTTTCAGCTCAAAAAACGGATTCACTTCAAGATATAACTTCTCAAGCAGTTCTCCTTGGGGTACCAGAATCAATTCTAGTCTTCGAACCAACATTAGCACGAGGGCTTGATTACTACACAGGGATAATCATCGAAGTTGAAATAGATGGTTATACTGTTGGATCAGTTGGCGGTGGAGGTCGGTATGACAACCTCATTGGTATGTTTGCAGGTAAAGATATTCCTGCAGTTGGATTTGCATTTGGTTTTGATCGAATTATGGATGCGATGGAAGAAAAAAATCTTTTCCCATCATCAGTAGGAAATGATGATATTCTTGTTACAATATTTTCTCCCGAATATCTTGAAGACTCACTTTCACTTCTTTCTACACTACGTGAGAATAACATCACTGCACAAATATATTTAGATCCTCAGGTAAAAATGGAAAAACAACTAAAATATGCTGATCAAAAGAATATCTCATATGTCCTTATTCTCGGGCCGGAAGAAAAAGAAAAAAATAGAGTTACATTTAAGAATATGAAAACACGGGAACAAATCCAGAGATCTCTCCAAGAAATACTTCAACTCCTTGCCAAAAACTAACTTTTCCTTGCTATACTAAAATATATGTTAAAACTGTCCAAAATGCATTTTGCTGTTCTTGCACTCATTGTTACAAATATTGTTTGGGGTGCAAGTTCACCAATTTTTAAATGGGCTATGGAAGATATTCCCCCATACAGTTTTGCATTTCTTCGTTTTCTCCTTGCAGCACTCATTCTTCTTCCATTCACACTTCACAAACTCAAAGTTCGTCGTGAAGATATTATAAAGTTATGTATACTCGCATTTTTTGGATTTTTTATACATATTGCACTACTCCTTGTTGGACTCACTATTTCATCAAGCATCAATTCACCAATCATTGCTTCCTCAGCACCAGTTTTCCTTCTTTTGGGATCATTTTTCTTTTTGAAAGAAAAAATAAAAAAGAAAATGCTTATTGGAACACTGGTCAGTCTCCTAGGAGTTATGATTATTATCCTACGGCCACTTTTTGATCATGGACTCGATGGAACGATCATCGGCAATTTTCTCTTCCTCGTCTCAACAATTTCGTTTGTTGTTTACACAATTTTACTGAAAGACTACAAACTTCCATACTCATCAGTCACACTTACTTTTTATATGTTTGCTCTCTCAACAATTATTTTCCTTCCTTTCTCACTCTGGGAATTACAAACACAATCAAATGCACTGATACTTTCCTCTCAAAGTCTCTTAGGAATTCTCTTTGCTGCAATTTTCACCTCAGTTCTTGGATATGTCCTGTATAACTATGCAATTCGATTTGTTAAAGCAAATGAAACAGGTATATTCCTCTATATAGATCCTGTTATTGCAGTACTTATTGCTGTGCCACTTCTTGGAGAACATGTCACAACTTCATTTATTATTGGTTCCATCCTTGTATTTGCAGGAATATTCATTGCAGAAAAAAGAATACACTATCATCCTCTTCACCATCTCAAAAAGCCCCACAGCTTGTAATTGTGCTCATATTCAAGTATAATATTCTCATGAAAGCATCAGTTCACCCACAATATTTTGATCAAGCACAGGTCATTTGTGTTTGTGGCAATAAATTTAATGTAGGTTCGACAAAAGAAATTATACACATTGAACTTTGCAACAAATGTCATCCATTTTATACAGGCGAACAAAAATTCGTCGATAGTGCTTCACGTATTCAAAAATTCCAAAAGAAACAAAAAACAGCTGAAGAATTCAAAGCTACTGTTGTTATAAAAACTGAAGAAAAAAGAAAATCACAAGAAGCACCTAAGTCTCTTCGAGACATGCTTATGTCCCTCAAATAGCCTCCCTTCTCTTGCTGCAACGAGCTTAAGGCTCTATACTGTCACTATTCCAATTTATTATGAATGACTATAGATATACACAACTAGAAGAACTTAATACAAAAATTGCTGAAACTGAGGCACTCATTGAAGATCCTTCTCTGGCAGAACTAGCAAAAGAAGAACTTGTTCTTTTACAAGAACAAAAATCAGCTATAGAAAAGAGTCTTGAAGAAAGTCAAGAAAAAAATTCTGCTGATGATTTAGATAGCAGAAACGTTATCCTCGAAATCAAGGGAGCTGCAGGTGGCGATGAAGCAAAAAACTGGGCAGATGAACTGTTACGAATGTATATGAGGTTTGCTGAAAGACGAGGACTCAAAGCTGAAATACTCGAAGAATCAGTTATTAAAATTTCTGGTAGAAACGCATTCAACCTTCTTAAATATGAATCAGGTGTACATCGTGTCCAAAGAATTCCTAAAACAGAAAAAAAAGGAAGAGTTCATACATCAACTGCAACTATTTCTGTTCTTCCAGAACTTGAAGATCTTGATCTTCATATTAACCCTGAAGATATTTCTTTTGAAGCATTTCGATCAGGTGGTCATGGAGGACAAAACGTCAATAAAGTTTCAACAGCGGTCCGTCTTGTTCACAAACCCTCTGGACTCGTTGTGACATCTTCATCGGAAAGATCACAAATTCAAAATAGAGAGATCGCGATGACACTTCTTCGTTCACGAATCTGGGAAATGGAAATTGAAAAACAACAAAAAGAATATTCATCACTTAAATCAACTCAAGTTGGTCGAGGCATGAGAAATGAAAAGATAAAAACATATAACTTTCCACAAGACCGCTTAACAGATCACAGAATCAATAAATCGTTTAGCAACTTACCTACAATTTTGGATGGAGCAATACCTGAGGATCATCCATCTGATGAAACTGATACTTCAACTGAATAAATTTATTCGAGGTAGTTTTTATCCCTCATTCGATATTCTTCAATAAGTTCAAGATGTTTTTCATCAACTAAAATTTTTGCAATATGTCTTCCTCCTGCAAGATGTGGCAGTACAACATAATCTGCTCCAGCTTTGTAGAGTGCTTTTGCATCATCAGTCTCTAGTGCAAATACGACAATGAGAATATCTTTCTTTTTTCTTTTAAGAGATTGTAACATGAGCAAGTTATCATCAACATCAGGAACTGTGGACATAATGAGCCGCGCATCAGTGATGTTAACATGCTCCTGTATTTCTGGATCTGCAACGTCTCCAAAGTAACACTGAATATTTTTCTTTTTAAGGCGATCAATGACATCTGGATCAAAATCAATTACCACAACTTTTTCATCTTTAGCAAGGAGTGCTTCCAGTATACTCTCCCCCATTCTATTTGCTCCTATCAAAACAACATGTTTTTTAAGTTCTGATGTAGGAAGAAGAATTTCGTGAATTTCTTTTCTTTCAAAAAATTTCAAAATAGGCGAAAGTTTTTTATAAAGATAATTACTGTTCATAATCATATAAGTTGAAATTATAAAAGTTACAGCCCCTACAATTGTGAGAAGTGAAACAACACTATCATCGACATGTCCAATTTTGTTTCCCATAAAAATGACAATCAAACTAAATTCTGAAATCTGAGCCACAGTTAGCCCTGCCATAAAGGAAGTACGACTTCGATATCCCATGAGTCCCAATATAATCATGACAATGATTGGATTTCCTATTAATACAAAAAGTGACAGCAGTACAGAGGGCAAAAATATCGTCGAGAAATCAGCAAAGATCATTTTCATTCCAAGAGTAACGAAGAAAATAGTAATAAAGAAATCTCTTAAGGATCTTACCCTTGAAACGATCTGAATATTTTGTGCAGTATTTGCAAGTGCAAGCCCAGCAAGAAATCCTCCAATCTCTATTGAAAATCCAATGAGAGGAGAGCTAACAAAGGCAGCCATACTAAATGCCCATGCAAGACTAAAAAGGAAAAGTATTTCCGTATTCTTTGCGACAAAGTTCATAAGCCTTGGAAGAACAGTCTTGCTCAATAATATTACCCAACCAAAGATAACTGCTGCTTTTAATGTAAGGAGAAGAAATGTGATTGGTGAAATCTGAGTATCTCCTGTATTGAATCCAGATAAAATAATAAGAGCAATGATAGCTACAAAGTCTTGAACAAGTAAAAAACCAACTGAAATTTTACCATACAAACTTTTAAGATCTTTTTTATCTGAAAGAAGTTTTACGACAATAATCGTACTTGAAAATGTGAGCGCAACTGCGATGTAGAGCGATGCTAACGCAGAAAAACCAAGCAATAGACAAATTCCAAAGCCGATGACTGATGTAAAAACAATCTGCCCAATACCTGTATAAAGTGCTACTTTACCAACACTTCTTAGATCTTTGAACTTCATTTCAAGACCTAACATGAAAAGAAGAAGTGTGATACCAATTTCCGCAAACGAATGAAGAACTTCCCCATTTGAAATATGAAAAAGACCAACAGGCCCAACAATTATACCTGCAAGAATATATGAAAGAATCGGTGGTTGTTTGAGCAATCTAAAGATTAGGGCTAAAACTGTTGCAAGTCCAATAAGTATTGTTATTTCAAGATATAATTCTCCCACACTTTTAGTGTAACAGGTTGCCTCGTAGCTTTTCAATAAAAAGTTGATCTCTCCCTTACCTTTTTGCTACTATGACATACCATGTTACCAACTCATTTTTCTTTTGTTGATCTTGAGACATCAGGTGCTCGATCACGATTTGATAGAGTCATAGAGATTGGAATTGTAAGAGTTGAAAACGATAAAATAGTTGAATCTTTCTCTTCACTTATTAATCCTGAGGTACATATTCCTGAAGATATTACGCGACTTACAGGTATTCGGGAAAGCGATCTTGTCCACTCACCTTCTTTTTTTGAAATTGCTGACAAAGTACAGGAGCTTCTTAAAGATACTGTTTTTGTAGCTCATAATGTTCGATTTGATTATGGATTTCTCAAAATGGAATTTAAAAGACTCAATAAATCCTTTACTCAAAAACATTTCTGTACTGTCAGACTCTCCAGAGCACTCTATCCCCAGTACCCACGACACAATTTAGATAGCTTGATTGAGAGGATGAATTATACTATTGAAAAAAGACATAGAGCACTCGATGATGCACAAGTTCTCTTTCATTTTTATAAAAAAGCTAAAAAAGAATTCCCTCAAGAAATCTTTGAATCAGCTTTAAAAAAAGTGCTTCAAAAACCATATCTGCCTATAAAGCTTTCTGAAAAAACACTTGATGATCTTCCAGAGAGTCCAGGTGTTTATATATTCTATGGTTCACTTGACAATACCCCCTCACTGCCTTCAGA
>JAUPUR010000096.1 GCA_030917445.1 Patescibacteria group bacterium
TCAATAACGTATCTTCAGCTTGTTCTAGAAAGAATTGAAAGGATAATTGAAGTACAACTTATTAATAATTCTCCAGATTTTTTAAATTCGGTTGTTTTTTTCAGTACAGTAGGGTTGCTTATCCTGGCATTTCGCCATACAAAAGACAAACTATTTTATTTCCTTTTTGTCTATTTTTATGTGGGTTATTTTATCCTTTCATTGCTAAGTAAACACGCAATGCTCAACCATCAGTTTTATCCTATACTTCCTTTGCTTTTTCTGTGCATGGCTTCGTTTGTCACAATTAAAAAGTATAAATCTCTTGCAACAATATTTGTCGTTGTTATTATTTTTGCCAATCTTGTCAGAGGAGGAATTTATGCACACTACTCTTCAAGAGATTTTATTGGATATGATCAAGATTCATGGAAATTTTTACATACCATTGCATCTGATGTTTATTCGTTCAATGATGACGATTTTGGTTATTTTGTTTACGCTCCAGATACTTTTGCGTATGAGCCTAAATATGCAATGTATTACACTCAAAAAGAATTTAAAAATAAAGGTCATAGATTTGAAAAAAAGCATATTACTTATTTGGTTATCGCTCCCCCACCTCCTGACAAACCATTTATGGGAGATAGATGGTGGACAGAGAATAAAGCTCGAATTTCAAACAAACCTGTTATGACCAAAACATATCCAAATGGGTTTAAGATTGAAAAATATGTCTTGACTGATGAAGAAATAGCAATTCAGCCAGATCCGATGATAGATCCTGGAATTTCTTCACGATAAAATACTTCAAATTTTTTAAAGCATAGTGTAAGATCTACTCATGCTTCCAATATCTGACAGTGTAAAGTCTCATAGATTTGCGTTTCTCAATCTCATATTTGTCGTTATTAATGTTTTTGTATTTATACTTCAGCTGACAACTCCGGATCCAGAAGGATTTGTAAATACCTTTGCATTCATACCAAGTACTATTGATTTTACAAATATTTCAACACTCTACCCATTTATTACGTCGATGTTTTTACATGGAGGATTTTTACACATCGCCTCTAATATGCTTTTTTTGTGGGTATTTGGAGATAACGTAGAGGGTGAACTTCCTCCACTTTTCTATCTCTTTTTATACTTGGGTTCAGGAATCGTAGGATCACTTTCACAGTATATTCTCGATCCAACATCATCAATTCCGATGCTCGGTGCTTCTGGTGCCGTTGCGGGTGCACTTGGAGCTTACTTTGCATATTTTCCACACCACAAAATCAAAACGCTCATTGTTATCCCACCTTTTATTACAACGACAACAATAAGTGCATTTTTTATGCTGGGGTATTGGATAGTATTACAAGTGATTTCAGGTGCCGGATCTCTTGGCGTGTCATCTGATCAAGGAGGAGTTGCGTATTTTGCTCATATTGGAGGATTTGCCTTTGGATATATCATTGCTAAAGTAATTCCACGAAAAAATCCAGAACTCACCCGCATTGGATAACCTATGTTTAGCCTCAGTTGTATGCTATAATAATTCCAATTCTTGGATAATTTCCTGAATGTATGGTGGCTATAGCTCAGCGGCCCGCCTGCAACGCTATGCGTAGCATTGTGGGCAGGTAGAGCGTCAAATATGTTCTATACTTACGTTTTGCTAAGTGCAAAAGACAAAACATACTATACGGGTTGGAGCACTGATTTAAAGAGAAGAGTAAAAGAACATAATGAAGGCAAAGTTGATGCCACGAGAAATAGGCGTCCACTCAAACTTATTTATTATGAAGCTTGTCTTGTAGAAGAAGATGCAGTGCGAAGAGAAAAACAGTTAAAAACAGGTTTTGGTAGGGCTTATCTAAGAAGAAGACTGTCAGTAATTTAATATGGTGGCTATAGCTCAGCGGTAGAGCGCCAGCTTGTGGAGCTGGACGTCGCGGGTTCGATCCCCGTTAGCCACCCATAAGTTAAGCATTGTTAATTACTTAACCCATCCTTTTTAAATGATATAATCATTTCATGCCTTCTAGAGTTTGGGACCCCGAAGAAAAATACAAAGAGGGATTCGTAAAGTCGTACAGTCACTGGACGCTTGAAGTAAGCTTTCGTCAACATACTCTTGGTTGCTTCATTATATTTGCAAACAGACACACAGAAAAAATTTCTGAATTAGAAAATGAAGAAATAATTGAACTCAAGGATGTCATGAAAGAACTTGAGTATACACTTTCTAAAATAGATAGTTTCAAACCAGATAGATTTAACTATCTCCAAATGGGAAATGCATTACATCACCTACATTTCCATGCTATTCCCCGTTATGCAAATACAAGAAACTTTATGAATAAAACTTGGGAAGATTCGACTTATGGACATCCACCACAATGGACAAAAGAAGAGTCAGAGAAAGATTTAATTTTGCGAATAAAAGATAAGTTTTTAGCTCACTTATAAGCAAATTTATAAAATTCAATTTCTTCTCGAGAAATTTTACTAAAGTAGGTTCTAACGTCGTCCCGTAACTCACCCCAATTTTTACCTCATGTAGACACATCAGATTACCTCAATCCATGGATAAATTTAGTATTTTGATATAATAAAGAAATGGAACGTGATAAATCTCCACAAGAAGTACGAGAAGAAATTTCTCAAAATATTCGTTTTGCAGACAATATAATAGCTGGAAATTATGGTTCTGACTTCCCTGCTGAGGAGGGTCTTGATCCATATGAAGTGTTTGTGGGGCCAATACTTGACCTAAATGATGTTACTCTCAATCCACGAGAAATCGCAGAAGTTGAGGGCTGGATTGAAAGAAATCTTGCAACTAAATCAGATGAAGCTCCTATTAAGGCTAGATACCTGTCACCTGATGAACAGACAAAAGTAGATGTTTATGATGTCCCGTTAGGTCAAGAAGGAGACATATGGTATATCTCTCGTTGGCAAAATGAAGGAGAGAAGCCATCATTTATTTTTTGGTCAGAAGAGATGTATGAGGAACAGTTGGAACTTGGTTATACAGAAGTTGTAAGCGAGACTTCAAATAAATAAATTCTGTTTTTTTTATCATCAATTTTTAAAACAAACCCCTCGAAGAACTAAATTTTATAAAATCTCAACTTGTAGTGGGAGATGATCTGAAACAGAGTCTTGTAAGACCTCAAAGTTCTTAACAGTTATGTCTGGTGATACCAGAATATAATCAGCAAATTTTAAGGGTTTTTTATAGTACTCACTTCTTGTAGATGTGATTTCAAACTTTTTAATTAAGTTTTCCATACCTTCTTCAAGGATAGAAATACTTTCTGAATCAGGGACTAAGTTAAAATCACCACAGAGTATCTTTGCTCCATTCATTGCATCGAGTATTTTTTTCACTTTTTGGGATTGTTCAATTCGCGAAGGAGTATCACTCTTCCCTGTTCCCGTCCAGACTCCATGGAAATTAGCTAGTCCATATTTTTTATCATCATATTTAAACTGTACATGCTGTAATACTCGTGGTTGTGTCGTATTGTCTCCTAGGATAAACTCGCCTTTATCTCGAAATACAAATGTTTCTCCCCTTTCGAGAATCTCAATATCTTTTCGAATAAACATAGCCTGACCAAAATCTATTTCAAAGCCTACCTCACCTTGAGAGTCAACTCCAGAAACTGATGAACTAAAAAAACCTGTATGGCTTGGGAGAGCAGCTGCTATCTCGTCAAATAAGTTAGCTCTACCTGGCATGTCCTCAGGCGATATTTGTTCATGAATGTTTTTACGTGTGAATTTGTTATGTGTTGGAGTGTTGTATATTTCCTGTAGGCAAAATATGTCGATATCTTGATTGTCTTTAAAATGTTGCATCAGAGGCTCAAAAATTCTTCCACCCCAAGTGTTCAAAGACTCAATTTTCATTTCATAACTATAACATATAAATATAAAGTTTTAGTTACTGAGACGCTATTTTGTTATAATATCTTTATGGATTGGATAGAATTTAAGACTCAACTTTTTGAAATAAATTCGTGGACTATTTTAAGACTTCCTGAAGATGTAAGTGCCAAGCTCCCATCACGAGGAATGACTATGATTGAAGGTGAGTTGAATGGTATTCCATTTAAAACACTCCTTGAACCAGATGGGAAATATGGTCCAGGTATTAGGCCTAGCCATTGGTTCGCACCCGATAAGAAATTGCTCAAAGAAGCTCATGTTTCTTCTGGTGATACTGTAAAAGTAGTTATAAAACCAACAAAAGAATGGATAAATCCCGAACTTTCAGCAGACATGAAAAAGGCTCTTGTCTCCAACAAAGAAGTTCATAGGTTGTGGAACGACATTACTCCACTTGCAAGATGGGATTGGGTACGTTGGGTTAGGGCCGTCAAAACTGAAGAAACAAGAAAAAAACATATTGAAATAATGTTGTCAAAACTGAGTAAGGGGATGAGACGACCTTGTTGTTTTAATCGCAATCTTTGTAGTGAACCCGCTGTCTCAAAAAACTGGGTGTTACTTGATCCACATTAATTATGAATGAAAGTATAAATGATTATAATAATTCTCAAACACTTCAAGAAAAATTGATCTGTGAGTTGTTATATAAAGAAATTAATAAAGGTTTGCCCAACGCTGAAAGCAAAATTTGGCATGGACATCCAGTATGGTTTGACAATGGCAACCCGATAGTCGGATACAGTAATCAGAAGGCAGGAATTCGACTTATGTTCTGGAGCGGAATTGATTTTAATGAACCAGTACTCCAACCTGGAACAGGTAAGTATAAAGATGCATCGATTTTCTATAATTCACTTGATGATATTAATACAGAACATCTTAAAAAATGGTTAAAAAAGTCCAACGATATACAGTGGGATTATAAAAATATAGTGAAAAGAAAAGGCGTCCTCGAGAGATTAAAATAATTTTTAAGCAAAATCTACTCCATGTTTTCGTGAAAGCATATCTCTTACTTTTTTTTCTACTTCTTTACGAAATTGAGAATTTACGGTATTTCCTTTTGAAGTAATTGTAAATGTATTTTCCTTATAATTTACACTCAATAGAACTTTGTCTCCATTTCCGTCATGAACAAAATAACTTGCCTTATTAAATAAAAATGATTTGATGAAAATGTGATCTTGCATATTGAATTGCAAAATTTTGATTTTTCAGGAGGTCAGTGAGGAAAAAGCACAGTTTCGCAAGCCAATTAAGCTCTGCGACAACAATGTGAAGAATATGTATAGGTAAATTTCATGAAGATTTATATACTATATCAAAGGTGTAAAACCATTTCAACTATCCTTGGCTTTTGATAAATTGTGCAAAAACTCTCTCAAGGCTATGATCAGGATATTTTTCTTTGTCTTTGACAATACCCTCAACCATTTGCATATTTGACTCATCATACGCTTCGCGAGTAGCAATGGCAAAAGCCATACCAGTAATAAGTCGTGCTTTATCTTGTTTGCCTTTAACTGCCTTTAATTTATCTGCAATAACTTGAAATTCCTTGTCATTGGTAGCTGCATGTTTGGGAGAAAGCATACGCCGACTTAAAATGGTCATAAATGAATTAAGAACGGCGTCATCAAGATTTTGCAGACCCTCTAATTTTCTGTATCCGAGCTCATCTTGCATTCTTTTTTTAAGTGCATCAGGAATACCTTCACCGTTTTCTCCGAGAGCTTTGACACTACCCCAGACCACATCAGGCAAAACTGTTTTATTCCCTTTGGCAAGTTCATCTGTATTTATCTCTCCACCAGCGTCTTTTGTCATTTCTGGATGAAAAGCTTGTCTTCTTGCTTCATCTGAAAGTGAAATCCAGAGAAATTGTGCAGAAATTGTCTGATGATCTTGAAGTCTTTGCTGTGCTTTGGCTCGAACTTCTGCAGGTGTTCCTGGAATATCAACAGGCATAAGATTTCGCGTATAAAACTCAAGCGTTTCAAAGTAATTTGTTGATCTTCCGGGAGTATTTATTTTTACTTTTTTTTCATTATCTAGCGTAACAGCGATATCGCGAGGAGGTTCACTTACCCCTACATCAAATCCCAAAACTCTATGGAGCGCTTCCGGTCCACGAAGTTGTAGTCTGTCTGCACCCATGACTGCTCGTGGCATATCTTCATCGGTAATAAGCTTGGATTTGATTGGCTCTTTCTCTTGAAGCTCTGCATTGGGCCATGTTTGGTGATTAAGAACACTGTGAACGATTTGGTCTCGTAGTTCTTGGGGAATATCTTTAAAATGTTCAACGATATCTTGAGTCAGGGCAAATGACATTTGTGCATGTGCATTTCCCATTTCTCCCCCGGTGGGTGTTCCATGTACTCTCTCTTCTGCAAGACGCCCGCTATCGTGCATAAATGAGCCGATAAGTGCTGCGCTACCAAAGTGATCTTGTCCACCATTTTGAGTGAGGTCAACACGAGCCCTGAGTGCTGCTTTGAGGTCTTCTAGCAAATGTCTTTTGTCATGACCTGGGAGTCCTTCGCGGTGAATACTTCTCCAAAAATCAATACAAGTCTTTGCGAGTTTTTCAAGTTCGTGCTTGCCTTCTTTTCCCATATCTGCCTCAATCCATTCATTGATTTTCTCTCTTCTCTCTTTTGTCATAACATTTGATTCAACTGCGTATTCTGTTTGAAATTGTGCTGCACGTGATATCGTCCTATCCATGAATTCTTTTGGATCCGTACCCGGTATTCTTGTAACACTTGGCCTATCGTCGATGAGATGCGTTAGTCTTTTGAGAGTTTGGTCAAGTGTCTCTTGTTGTTTTGGAGCTTCTTGAACTTCGTGAGGTTTTGGTATTTCGCTCATAGATCTAGCGTAGCAAAGTGATTTTTAAAAGTAAACGGTTCTGATATAGTTTGTCATCTTGCACTGTACGTTCGTACAGTATAAAGTATGTATTGTACAAACGTACAGTATATGGATCTCACAAAGGCAGTTGTTACGTTCCGTAACTTTTATAGAAAACAGAAAAGACTTCCTTCTTATCAAGAAGTATGTGATCTTTTCAATTATTCATCAAAAACAGCGGCAGTTTATCTTGTTAACAAACTTATTGAAACAGATATCTTGGAGAAGGATGAAAAGGGTAAACTCCTTCCCAAAAAATTATTCCATATCCCCCATTTGGGTATCATTAAGGCAGGATACCCAATGCCCGCTGAAGGGTCCTTGGGGGATAGCATTGATTTTTATGAGTATCTTTTAGGAATGCCGGGAGAGATGTTTTCTCTCACAGTTTCTGGTGACTCAATGATTGAAGAAGGTATTCATGATGGAGATATAGTTATTGTTGAGCGGGATAGCTCTCCGCGTAACGGAGATATTGTCGCTGCATGTATTGATGGTGAGTGGACAGTGAAATACTTTAAAAATGACAATGGTCATGTTGGTCTCTATCCTGCAAATCCCTCATACCCAGTCCTTTTCCCTACAGAAAGTCTGATGATAGGAGGAGTGGTTGTGAGCGTTATTAGGAAGTATCGCTAAGAGTTTATGCAAGAGCGAATACATGAAGATGTTAGCGTCATCACTGTTTATGATCACACCAAAAGAAGAGTCCTCCCTTGGAGACTTAAATGGCATGGAAGAACTTACACTATTACACAGATCGGTTTACACTATACTCTTTCAGAAGGGAGTACTCTTTATCATCTCTTTAGTGTTAGTGATGGGAGTATGTTTTTTCGTCTCAAGTTGAATACTCAAACACTTCACTGGCGACTTGAGGAGGTAAGTGATGGAAATGTCCTCTAGAACTATTCTTCATATTGATTTTGATTCTTTTTTTGCGAGCGCTGAGCAACAGTACAATCCTCTTTTGAGGAAAAGACCAATAGGTGTTACCGCAACCAATGGTAGAACATGTGTCATTGCATCAAGTCGGGAAGCCAAAAGGAAAGGTGTTAAAACAGGTTCTCGTACTCAAGATGCGGTAAGACTCTGCCCTGATATTATTTTTGTGCCTGCAGATTTTGTAAAATACTGGGAAATTAGTAAGAAATTTATTGCGATTTGTCAGGATTTCTCCCCTCTTGTTGAAGTTTTTTCTATTGATGAGCTTTTTATGGATGTTACAGAAAGTGTGCATCTCTTTGGAAATGTGGACGATCTTATTGCGCTTCTTAAAAAGAGAATTGCCGAGGAAATAGGAGAATTCATCACTGTTTCTGTAGGCGTTTCTACAAACAAAATTCTTGCCAAACTTGCTTCAGGTCTTAAAAAGCCTAATGGCGTATGTGTTATCTCGGGTAAAAACCTCGAGGAGATATATAAAAATGCAGTTTTGCAGGATATTTGTGGTATTGGACCACGAATTGAGGCACGACTTATCCGTATGGGTATACTGACACTTTTACAACTTCGTAAAACTTCTCTTTCACATCTTGTTGCTGAATTTGGAAATGTGGAAGGGAATTTTCTCTATAACGTTGGTCAAGGAAAAGACGTCAGGCCGGTTATTGCATTTACGCGTGCTCCTGATGTTAAGTCTGTGGGAAGGCAGTACTGTCTTCCTCACAATGAACATAATGAACGAGTTGTGATGCAAAATGTTTATGAATTATATGAAGAAGTTGCGCTCAAGCTTCGAAGACTGAATAAAAAGGCACGCTCATGTGGTTTATCTCTTTATGGATCATATACTCTTTATGGGCATATCACACAACAAGAGTATGTTGATAGTGGGTACGATCTCTTTCAGATGGGCATGAAAGTTGTTGAGAGAGAATATAGTTCTTTTCCTCCAGGATATGTGAGACGAATTGGGGTTTGGGTAAGCTATTTGGAGGATAAAAGTCATCTTTCTCTTCCCCTTTTTCCTGAAGCAAGGCGTAAAGAAAAAATTATTAGTATCAGAGATACTATCAATGACACTTTTGGTAACCATACTATTCGAAATGGATTTCTTTATAGGGCAGCAAAATTAACAACAGTTCCTAATGGGTTTATGAGTGATCGTGTAGAACGAACAAAATTGGCGCAGTCTTTTGCAAAAAGCTAAAGCCAAAGGGAGAAAAGGTAGACTGTTGAGATGAGTGTGAGTACAGATACGCATTGCCAGAAAAGCTGATTGAGAAACCACACCCCTTGACCCGGAGCAAGTTTGTTAATCCAAAATTTCTCTGGTTCATTTCCAGGACGAGGATGAAATTGTTGTAAAAACCAGTAAATTGTTTCACCAATACTCCTGATCAACCAGAAAGTTGAGAGAATGAGGAGAAAGAGAAGTGAATCATTGAGAATGATCGTTCCAAAAGAAATGATAACCCAAAAAGGAGCAAGGACAATATGATCCATCCAGAGAAATGAACCATAAAGCTCACAAACTTTATATGGCTTCCCTACTCTTCCTTCGTGAGATTTGCATTTTTTCAGAGCAATGAAAAAAGTACTGAGAGCAGTGAGTCCAAAGAGAAGAATAAAAATAGTATCAATATTCATATCATCTTAGTCCTGATGCAAAGAATCTTTAGGTGTATGCGATTTGCAGATAAATTCAAGTTCGGAGAGAGTATCTTTTTTTTCTTCATGAGTAAGTCCAATGACATCAAGAACCTGAGGTTTGTCTAAAATATCATGACAAATGATAATACCATCTTCAAGAAGCTTGAGTTTTTGTGCTGCTGAAAGTCTCGTGAGCATTGTGATTGGATGAAGTGTTGATCTTTCGATCATGTCGCGAAGACTATTTCCTTCTGGATAATTCCAACTGATAATTTTTAGTCCAGAACAGTATGCAAAGGTATTGGCATCAAGAGTTGTTTTTGTATTTGTAACGATCCATGCTTCATCAAATTTAAATCTATCTTTTAGATCTTCAAAACGGGATTTCATATAGAGTGCAACATGAACATCTGATCGTGTTCCAGGGTTGTTATGAAATTTTGCTTCAACAAGAACTTTTTGTCCTTCTTTTTCTGCAATGACATCAACTTCATGATTCACGCATCGTCCTTCTAAGACCTGTCTTGTTTGGGTTGAGTAACCTTGTGACTCAAGTACTTTTGCTACAAAGTCTTCAAAAGGATATCCAGTTGGTCCTAAAAGCATGATCGCTTGCTTGAGACTGTAGCGAGCTGTTGCATAAGGTTGTTCTGTGCGGGAAAGTGAATCTATAATAATCTGGTAAATTTCAAAAGTAGGAATATTGTTGTAGAGTTTGCTTTTGACTTCAGAGAGCACATTATCTTGAAGTTCTTTTGGGATACCAGCACGTTTTATTGAAGAGAGAACTTTGTCTTCACTAAATTGTTCAAATTCTCCATTCGCCTTTTTTACTTGGGTCATAGTATCATCATAGCGAATTTAGTTTGGATTCTCAATAACACTCATGTATTGATTTCTTTTTCTGAATGCAGTCACATTTCCATCATCATAAATAAGAATATATTGATCATTTTGTCTTAACGACGTTAAAAGTTGTTGATGATGTTCCTTTGACGGTGATTGATGTGGATCTGATTTTTCAAAGAGAATATAATCTGCTTCAGCATATCCATATGGAAGAGTGAAAATGTATCGTCTATGTGAGAGGTGTGAGCCAAGTCCATTACTTGCTGCAACGGATGCGGATTCTGGAATTGATAAAAGAAGTGAGTCAATTTGCTTTTTGTTTTGTTGAGGTTTGGTTAACATATCGAGATTTGATTCTTTGCTTCCAGGCAGAGGACCAAATGCATATGCAGAGTAAAGTCCCCAAGCTGTCAGATAAATGACAAGTACTGAGATAGAAATTCGAGGGAGTTTTTTTCGAATAATGAGTAGTCCATAGACCGTTGCAACAAAAAGGAATGGAGTTATAGCTGCAGTATACTGATAATAAATTTGGTAAAGCTGTGGCCTTCCACTTAGAAGATTTATTGTTAAGTCAGGAAGAGCAAAAATGAGAAAAAGTGGTGCAAGAAGTGGAGTGTATCCCAGTGGACTCAAGAGCTTTTTGATGTAACTAACTCTATCTTTTTCAAGCAAAAGATTGACAGTATCAACAGGATGAAAGAGAGCATTTTTTATTATTCCCGATGGTCCTGCATCTTCATCACCTGAATAATATGCTACTGCAAAGTGCTGGTTTGTACCTAAAGCTTGAGGAATTGCTATCCATATAAGGAGATAACAAATGAGTACAGAGAGAGCAAAGAGAATCAATCCTGAAAGATATTTCTTTTGAACTACTGCAATATATAGTCCGAAAAGTGAGATGATTGCCCAAATTTGTTCTTTAGTGATCCCTGCAAGAAATGCAAAAAGAAGGAAAAGTTTGTACTGCTTTTTTAGCATGAAGTAAAATGCTCCAAGCAAAAATGTTGTTGCTAGTGTCACTGCATGAAAATCATAAATAACTGCTCTTTGGATACTCGGGTTAATAAGGTAAAGAAAACTCAGTGTCAGTGATAATGCTTTGTTTTTAAGAATCGTTTGTGAAAGTGCATAAACAAAAAAAGATCCACAGGCAACTATCACAGCTTGAAGAATAAGAAGTGTATTAGGACTTTCCCAAAGGAGATAAAATGGAGCAAAAAGAATGAGAATAAAGTCAGCGTGAAATGCAAGTCGAGAAACTATTTCAGTTCCATTTGGATTGGTTAATTGAAAAATATTTCCATGAAGAGTGTTCCATACAGTCTGTGTCATATTTCCTAGATCAAAGCGTCCCGTGTAATAGTGTTCATATCGAAGTACACTGATAACACTAAAGTAGAGAGCAAACATCGAGGTCATAAGGACAAGGGATGTTTCAATGAGATGATCTCTTATATAATTAATATCTTTGAGGATATGTCTATTTCTTACTTTTGCAAGAAGGTATGCAAGAAAGACAAAAAGTATTTCTGCTGCGACAAGAACGATACGTGAGAAAAGTGCAGCAAATCCAGCAAGTGAAAGTGTGATGACATGTGAAAGCCCAAATGCTATTGCACCTTCTCTTACTCCAAGTCCTGTAGGGGTAATGAAAGAGAGAAATCCAATGATGAGACTCAAAATGAAATAACCACTTAACTGTAGTACAAGTTGTGGATCGATATACACAACAGATGTAATAGTCAAAAATGTTCCGATCCCAAAAAAGATATATGAGACTGTCATAAGGAGAAGAAGAAAAAGTGTTTTGGACGATGAAAATGGTGGTAGAA
>JAUPUR010000017.1 GCA_030917445.1 Patescibacteria group bacterium
ACATCTGGAGAATCAACGAGTGCTTCTGCTACATATTTCCCAACAAAACCAGTCACTCCTGTAATGAGTATTTTTTTCATTGGCCGACACCTTGATAAACAAATCCAAGTTCTTCCACATCATCTCTATCATAAACATTCCTACCATCTATAATACGTGGCTGCTTCATTGCTTTTTTTACCTCAGTCAAATTAAGTTGTCTAAATTCATTCCACTCAGTAACAATGATGAGAAGATCTGCATCTGTCACAGCATCAAGTGCAGACTCTGCAAAAATAATTCCGTCTTTTCCATGAAGAATCCTCTTTGCATTCTCCATTGCGATTGGATCATATGTTTTGATGTGTGCACCTTTTTCAAGCAATTCATCAATGATAATAAGTGATGGTGCATCTCTCATATCATCAGTATCTGGTTTGAATGAAAGTCCTAGAACGGCAACAGTAAGACCAGAAAGTTCTCCAATCATTTTCTGTGCTTTTTTCACGACTTGTTTTGTAGCGTGTTTATTGGTTTCTTCAACTTCCTTTAGTAACTTAAAGTCATAGTCATTTTCTTGTGCTATCGCGATAAGTGCTTTGACATCTTTCGGAAAACAACTTCCTCCATAACCAACTCCAGCATTGAGAAATGACTTCCCAATTCGACGATCCATCCCCATTGCCTCTAAAACATCTGGGCCATGCGCACCTAATTTTTCAGAAAGTTGAGCTATCGCATTTGCGAATGATATTTTAGTAGCCAAAAAAGCATTAGAAGCATACTTGATCATCTCTGCTGTCTCAATCGAGGTAAGAAAAATTTCACCGTCAATAGGTTGATGTAGCTCTACCAAAACTTCCTCTGCTCTTTTTTGATTAGTTCCAATTACTACTCTATCTGGATGTTGAGTGTCACCAATTGCCTGTCCCTCCCTCAAAAATTCTGGAACTGATGCAATATCAAATTCTGCTTTTTCGGATTTTACATCATTTATGAGAGACTGAACTCTTCTGTTTGTACCAATTGGGACGGTACTTTTCGTAATGACAACTGTATAACCATCCAGATTTTCTCCGACTTTCTTTGCAACATCAAAAACAACTGAAAGATCAGCTTCACCTGTTGGCATTGGAGGAGTTCCAACAGCAATAAAGACAACTTGAGACTCTGCAACAGAGGGAGCATAATCCATTGTAAACAGAAGTCGTCCAGCGTCAACATTTCTTTTCACTAGCTCTTCAAGTCCAGGTTCATAAATCGGAATAATACCTTTTTTGAGATTCTCAATTTTTTCAGGAGTATGACCAATTACCCATACTTTATTTCCAAGATCTGCAAAAACAGCAGCAGTCACCAGTCCAACATATCCATGTCCAATAAATGTTATTGTCATAATGTTTGTATAATATCAGATGTCTTGAAAGAACAAAAGAACAAATGAATGACGTTAAATTGCATTTGAATTTTGCCCATGCAATAATACTCATTAATATATGAGAATTGGAATAACAGGAATACATGGTCTTATTGGATCAAAAATCGCTCCTCTCCTTGCTAAAAAACACACTCTCATCCCACTCAGTAAAAGAGAAGGTTTTGACCTCTTAAATGAAAAGAGTGTTTTGCAAGGTATTGAACAAAACGATCTTCATTATGTCCTCCATTTAGCTGCATATACAAATGTAGATGAAGCTGAAAAACAAAAAGCTCTCCTCCTAGAAAGTGAAGCATGGAAAATAAACGTTCTTGGTGCTCGATACGTTGCTCAAGCAACTTCCAGAAAAAATATCAAACTTATCCATGTCTCAACAGATATGGTTTTTGGGAAAGATGAAAAAGATTTTTTCGATGAAAAATCTACACCTGCACCGGTTAATTTTTATGGATTGACCAAATATGAAGGAGAGAAAGAAGCACAAAAAAATAATTCCTCATCAGCAATTGTACGAATTGCTTACCCTTACACTTTCAGCGCAGAAAAAAAAGACTATGTGAGAGTTTTTCTTGGATATTTAAAAGAAAACAAAAGCTTTTCATCAGTGGCTGACTGTTTTTATACTCCTACTTATATCGAAGATATTGCAATCAGCATTGATGCAATTATTGAGAACGATATCACTGGAATAATTCATAGTACGAGTGGTGAAAAATTAAGTGGATTTGAAATCGCTCAGATAATTGCCGAGAAATTTAAATTTGATAAAAATCTTGTAAGCAAAACAACTCGGAAAGAATTCTTCAAAGATCGTGCTCCACGAGCATATAATACTGCTCTTGAAAATACTGTTTTAAATAAGTATGGTGTAAAACTTCATACACTCAATGAAACCTTATCTTTTATGCCAAAGGATTTATTAAAAAATGAATAGAACAACTGATGGTTTTGATCCAGAAGATGATGAGAAAGTAATTTCTACGTTAAAAAAATGGAAGGGTGGAGTTCTTTCAGATGAACTTTTTACCCAACTTGCATTTATAATACCTCAGCCGACAATTGAAACAGTAGTCCTTAGAAAAAAAGAAAATGCTATTGAGGCACTCCTTATCCCCAGACCTGCTCATGATAGTATTTGGCCAGGTGTCCTCCACTCCCCCGGTCAAGCATTGAGAAAGATGGATTATTTAAGATCAGATAATACTCCATTGAATGGCCCCTTTGAAAGAGTTCAGTCACTTGAGATTAAAGCCAAGTTTTTACACACTCCCGAGTTTGTTGGAGTTGCACAATATATGACCAAAAGAGGGCCTGAAGCTGTTCATATATTTCTAGCTTCAATTGCAGAAAATTCAATCCTACCTGAAAATGCTGTATGGAAACGGGTAGATGATCTAGCACAACTAACTAATTTCATGGATCATCAAATAATTCCTATCACTATGGCAAAAAATTCCTTCCTCGCTAAAAATAAATAATATTAGCCTCAGATTATTTGACAATGTTCATATTATAGGATATAATTCAGCTTCTTTTCATCTCAAGTGTATTCATGACTGAATGCATAGAGGATGAGGAGAGACCTTTTACAGTTTTACTAGCGGAAGGAACAAACGTGTCAGCGTTTCACATCCCGAAACCGGCAGATCAGCTGCCCGACAGCCTTGGATTTACCAAGGTTACTGCAGAGCTCATGAAAGAGCTCCCTGACGTCAAACGCTACGGCGTTTGGCTCATGATTGATGGAGTCTGGATGGACTTTGGACCTCAAGTCCAAAAAGCCGTCATCTGCGACTACAATTCTCAGTTTGGGGGTTCAATTCTCGGCCGAGCAATTGGCCGAGACTTCGACGATCGCATCACCACCGATCCCGGTGGTGCTCTACGTATCCACTCGACTGTGGATACACATGGGGAGTTATGGCTTGGCTGCGTCAAGCAGCGAAGACCATCAACGCTCATCATGCCATCATCTGGAATCGGAGACTTGGATACGCTTCACGACCGCGTCGACGATCCCGCTGAGGGATTTGTCTACAATGCCGCGCGCGGCTACGCCAAGGTTCAGCGAGGATCCCTCGCTGAAACTCCAAGCCAGACCGCGAATCGCGAGTCTGCGAGGCGAACAGGGATTCCCGCTGAGGATCACTTCGACACCCATGAGGGAACCGAGGTCATCTTCAGTGGAACGACCAACAATGCCAACATCGTGACGAGGGTGCATACCGTCGTCGCGATCGCTCGACATCTGCCGTTTATGATATTCGAAGCGAGAGGGGACTTCATTGTTCCTTCAAACAAATGGCTCACATTCGACGAGAGTGCTCATCTCGCCGAGGAGATCAAAGGACTTGAGTTTCGCAGATGGTTCGATTGGACCGCTGATGAGCTCGTGACCGACTACATGACGACCGGAGCATTCTTCTCCTACCTCGCGCTTCTGCGTAGGGAAGGAAGAATGTCAGCATTTTTCAGCTAGTTTCAACTGTCAGCGCGGGGGGTAACCCCCGCGCGACACACACTATTAATAAATATTGACAATCCAATCACAAAAGCCTATCATCTTTTTCAGAAGGGGTAACTCTTCTTTATTTTTCGCAA
>JAUPUR010000097.1 GCA_030917445.1 Patescibacteria group bacterium
AAACAATTACAGAGAAAGAACTTCTCATAAAAGTTCATGAACTCAATAACGACACACTCATTCACGGAATCATCATACAAAGACCTCTTCCAATTCATATCGATCCACAAAAAATAACCGAAGCAACTTTTCTTGCAAAAGATGTTGACGGATTTTCTCAAGACTCACCATTCTCACCACCAATCGCACTTGCTGTTATAAAGCTATTAGAAGAAGCAAAAAATTCCCAAGGGATAACAACCTCGATAAATGAATATCTTTTACAAAAAAATATCACTATTTTAGGCAAAGGGAAAACAGCGGGATCACCAATAATTAATGAGTTTCATAAAAGAAATATTCCTCTTACAGTCATTGACACTAAAACGCCAAACAAAAGCACGATTCTCAAAAATGCTGACATTGTGATTTCTGCTGTGGGAAAAAAAGATGTTTTTTCTTCACAAGACATAAAAGATGAAGCGATAGTTATAGGCGTTGGAATGTTTCAAGAAGAAAATAAGCTTAAAGGTGATTACAGCATGAACGATATTGCGACAAAAGCATCTTTTTATACAGGTGTTCCTGGGGGAGTTGGACCGGTTAATGTAGCTTATCTCCTCTCAAATGTCTTAGACGCTGCTGAAAAACATCTTGACAACAAAGAATAATCGATATAAAGTTACATTCCAGAGGCATAAAAAAACTCTGGTTTTTTTATGAAATAAATGGAACACATTACCAAGAATGATACAACTGTACATACCCCTGACGGCACTAATAGCCGTCTTTTTTTTGTTCCAGAGTCTAAAAAGCCACTCGTGCTTTTACCTGAAGAGAAAAAGGCAACAGAGCTAATACTTCTCACAGATCAACTTTCAGCACTTCCACTTGATTCAGAAAATCAAGATGAAGATCTTCTCGTAGATGAAATATTCGAACTACTTTCACAACATAGAGGTTCACCTTATATTGATAGATATTTAAGAAAGCATTTGGGGCAATTTATCTTTAGGTCAGCTGCAGCACCAGAAAAAATTCAATCAATCCCTGAAAAAGTAGGAATAGATGTTAATAATGATGGTGAAATACAAAGTACTGGAATATTTACAAAAGAAGGAGCACGAAGTTTTGAACTTGAACATTTACTTCTTGTTGAACCGACTGCTATAAAATCATCAAGAGGAATGGGGCATATTCATGATGCTGAAGTGCTGATTGCTGAACACAGAAATTGGCAGAGAGAATACACTAGATTTTATCAAACACCATTCACTTTTGACGTTAGACAAGTTCTCACAACTGAGGATGCTCGAATAAAATGGTACCAACAAAACCATCACCTTCTGACTTGACAGAAAGTATGACTCGTTTTACCATACGTATAGAGATGAATATAATTAATACAGTTAAAACACCTATTCTTATAACAATTGCAGTCCTATTAACCCTTTTCGTTTTTACGAAAATTTTCGGACCAATTCCATTTTCTGTAAACAGCATGGTTACAACGAAGTCTGATCTGTTTACTGTAGATGGGGTAGGGGAAGCAGAAGGTGTTCCTACAACTGCAAGCTTTAGTGTTGGAGTAACAAAAACTGCGGCAACTGTAGAAGCTGCACAAGATCAAACAAATGCTGCAATCAATACCATTATCGAAGAGTTGAAAAAATTAGGAATAGACGAGGAAATGATAAAAACATCAAATTACTCTGTCAATCCGAATATAGATTTTGCAAGTGGACGTCAGACAACAACAGGATATACAGTAAGTACAAATATTGATGTCATGCTTGATGATACTGAAAAAGCAAATACTGCACTTGATACTGCTACTAAAAATGGAGCTAATATAATTTCTGGAGTAGCATTCATTCTCAGCGATGAGGATCAAGATTCATTAGAAAAAGAAGCAAGGAAAGAAGCAATTGCAGATGCAAAAGAAAAAGCTCAAGAAATTAGTCGTGAAGCGGGAATAAAACTTGGAAAAGTTATGAATATCTATGTCTCACAAGATGGTGGAGTAATGCCATATGACAAAATGGTATCTATGGAAGCACGAGGGGGAGAAATGGCAAACCCAACTGAATTACAACCAGGTCAAAATAAAGTGACAATGCAAGTAACACTCACATACGAAACTCTCTAATCTTCTTTCTTATCTGAATTCCCGGAATGAAATGATTTATGCACTTCTCGAAGCTGTTTATTAGTTATGTGTGTGTATATTTGAGTTGTTGCAATATTTTTATGCCCCAACATTTCTTGTACTGAACGAAGATCCGCTCCATTTGTCAGTAAATCAGTAGCAAAAGAATGCCTCAAAGTATGAACACTCGCATCTACAGGTAGTCGAGCAATTCTGACATACTTCTTCACCATACGCTCTACACTTCGAGCTGTCAGTCTCATTTTCTCACCTTCATTTGCCTCAAGTTCAGAACCTGAATACCTTATAAATAAAGGTTTGTATGTATCCTTGCGAGCATCGAGATAGATCTTAAGCCACTCTGCAGCTCGTTCTGATATAAAGACGATACGTGAGCGTCTTCCTTTGCCAATAATTCCAAATTCGCGTCTATCTAAATTAATCTGAATATGATTCAGGCTTACAAGCTCAGAAACACGAAGCCCAGTTGAAAAAAGTAGTTCCAATATAGCTCTATCACGCATTCCATCAATTTTTGAGGTGTCAGGCATTGTAACCAATCTGTCAATTTGTTCTCTTTCAAGAAATTTAAGACTTCTACTTTCTGTCTTAGGAAGATCGATTTTGGAAGGCTCAAGCGTTTTTATATCATTTTTTATAAGATAACGAAGGAAGGATCGTAATGCTATCACATAATAATTTTGAGTAACTCTTTTTATTGGTTGACCTTTTTGATCAACTTTTTGAGAGAGAAACACACGATATTTTCGAATAATATCAAGATTTAATGCCTCAATACTGCTTTCAGGATGATGCATAATAAACCAATTCTCAAAAACTTTTAAATAGTGAGCATAATCTCGAATCGTAAGTTTTGATGAATTCTTTTCAACCTCAAGATATTCAAAAAACTGTGTTATGTGTTGAGAAAGGGCAGACATATTATTCAGTCTACACAGAAGAGGGAAGGGGAGTCAACAATCTACGACGTACTAACAAGAGCCTTGAGGAATACTAATAGAGATATTCTCAAAGCCAAATGTTTTAAAGAGAGCAGTGAGTTGGGTTTTGGCATTTTGCGACGCTGAAACCAAAATTCCTCCTTCGCAAGCTGCTTGAGTAATAATATTTTCAGCTTCCTCACGAGCTTTAGACTCTAGATTTTTATCTCCATTTGTCAATAATCCTTGTCGTCGGTCATACACACGAGTTGCTGTATTATCAAGATCAGTGAGAAGAATTTTAGGCTCAGGAAGAGTAATTGAAATTGATTTTTCAGACACTTTTACTGCGTCATTAGATAATTCAGACAAATCAAACCCTGCAATTACCTCACCTTGAGCTATCAAAAGCAGTCTATCACCAAAAAGGAATTGTGAAAATGTGTTTCCTGATGTTCCTGCATCAATTACTTTTTCAATAGTAAATGAAGCTGTTTCCAATCGTTGAAGCTCACGAAGCTCTTTAATGACCGTCTGTTGACTTGTTGTAAAGGTATACGGCCTATCTCTCAAAACATTTCTCAATCCAATTATTCCGAGTATTAAAACTGCTACGAGAAAAAAAGTAACAAAGAGAAAAAGAAACGATCGAAGTTTTTGCATATAAGTGAAGTATACCAGATTTTTTAATAGAGGCTTGGTTGACACTTCCAGTCTCAGAGAAGATACTATATATATGCGAGGATCATACAAAGAAGCAATAAAAAAAGAGCTTACTGAAGGAGATGTTCAGGGACTCAGTACCGAGCAAATAAAAGAAAAAGCACTTCTTCTTGGTGCAACGGTACAAGAATTCGACCAGGCAGAAAGTGAGTATACAAATGGTAAAAAAGATAAAAAATTAAAAAAACTTCTTACTCTTGATCTCACTGTCCATCTTGTACTTCTTCTTATCATTAGTGTCCTTGCAATTACCTTTTATTCAACAATGGAAACTAAGAATATTCTCTTAAATTCAGCGCTTCCACTT
>JAUPUR010000098.1 GCA_030917445.1 Patescibacteria group bacterium
CCATCTAAATGATCTGCATGGGGGTGACTGAGGATAACAAGTTCTATTTCCCGATCCCAAAATGGCATTGAACGAAAAAGACAATCCATAACACTATCATCTGGCCCACCATCATAAAGAATATCAATGCCTGTTGGAGTTCTAAAATGAATTGCATCTCCCTGCCCTACATCACAAACTGTAACCTGAAAAGTATGATCTTCAATAGTTGTTTTTTGATAGTAAAAAAGTGATAAAAAAAAGAGTGTAACAAGGCTAATGATGAAAAGATACTTCATGATTTTTCTTACTAGTGTTTATCCAGAATAGAACAGATGCTACAACAAGGTAGTATCCCAAAACAAGACTCAAGGGAAGATAAGCAACTGAAATGGTCGGATGATAAGGGGAACTAACTGTAATAATCATCTCAAATAACCAGAGAAATGGATATGCAGTAAGAGCAATCATTGACCCGAGAAATGGCACCAAAAGCCCTATAAAAGCAGCAAGACTCCCTAGTATCATAAGTATCGGAATCATCCACAAGACAGCAGCGTTGACGATTACAGAGAATATGCCGATACTCTCAAAA
The DNA here is from genome assembly GCA_030917445.1 of Patescibacteria group bacterium. Classification (GTDB taxonomy): domain Bacteria; phylum Patescibacteriota; class Microgenomatia; order Levybacterales; family UBA12049; genus JAUPUR01. The sequence continues at coordinate 575 of JAUPUR010000098.1, forward strand.
TAAAGAATAAGGAGTGGCAAGGTTGTGATCTGGGCTGCGAAAGTTGCAGAGGAATCTTCTTTGAGAAGCTCCAAACCTTCAAGTTTTTTAAAAGTCAATAAAGGCTTGATGAAAAGTATTCCTGCTGTCGCTGCAAGAGACAAATGAAATCCGACATCTGAAAGGAGTGTTGGATTTATTATGAGCATGAGACATGCAGTGATGTATAGCGTTAACGCTCCTGTTTGTTGACGACCAAGAAGAACAGCTGCAAATGACAAAACAGCCATAATTCCTGCCCGAACAATAGATGGCTCAAGTCCAGCTAAAAAAGTGTACCAAACAATGGCAACCATACTGAAAATAATCGCTTTTTTGCGAGCAAAAAGACGTGATGTCACTGTCAGAAGAAATCCTGCTAAAAAAGTCACATTCATTCCAGATGCAGCCACAACATGCATAACACCTGATGTTTGCAGATCATTTACAAAACTCTCATTCATTCCTGTTTTACCTCCCATGACTACTCCCAAAAGAAGTTCAGCACTCGTTGGTGGCAGATATTTGCGATAAAGAATTTCAACACTCTGACGGATACCTCCAGTAAGAGTGAAAAACACATCATGCTCATTTTTTTCTATCTTTGGGAAATATGTTGAATAGACAATCTTTTCGTCAGCAAGCACTGAAGCACTTACTTTGCCAGTAATACTGAGATTTTCTCCATACCAAAACCGAGGAAAACGAGAAGAAACCACTCTAACTGTATCTTTACCATCGATTTCTATATCAAAAATCTGTCTTCCATCTTTTATTTTTGGAGTTTCGCTCAATCGTACAGTTGCACTAAAATTCTCACCGTCTTTCCATGAATCAGAAGCTTGAGAAAAAAATAAACGGAGACAAACTATTCCTGTAAGCAAAAATAAAAACAGGATAATTTTTTTCATAGCTAGAGGCTAAGTTGATTTTTTACTTTTTCAAAGACACTCTGTCTAAGAGCTCCTTTTGAAACGACGTCTTCAAGAGATTGATAAGGACGAAGAGAGATAATTTTTTCAGCTGTTACTTCTCCAATGCCCGGAAGAGATTCAAGCTCAGAAGATGTTGAGTTATTCAGGCTAACTCCCCCAGGTGTATCCTGAGAACCTGAACTACCGAGAACACTCCCTTCTTCACCCTCAAAAGGAATGTAAATTTTTATCCCATCAACAAGCACAGTCGCAAGATTTATATTCCTACTTACAGCTTCGGTATTGACCTCCTCACTCATGCCTCCTGCAATTTCTAATGCGTCTGCAATACGATCACCTTTATGAAGGGTATAAACCCCTGGCTTTTTAACAGCTCCAGAAATATCAATCACGATTTCATCAGATGGGATCTCGGATTTTTCTTGTTTTTCTATGACTATTTCTTCTTCATCCTCCTTACCTGCTCCTGCCTGATAAAGTCCTATACCAATTGAGAGAAGGCCAAGAATAGCTAAAATGCCAATAAAAAATTGAGGCTTAAGTATCTGAGTTAACTGGAATGAGGGGGATCCTTCTTCCATACCATTACTCTGAAACAAATCTTCACTTTTGTAAAGAGGAATAAAATTGGCCTTCTCTGGTAGATACACAGTGAAGGCCAAAAAACGACAAGGGGCTTCTTGCAAGGCTCAAATAATCTGTTTAAACCCTACAAAAAACAACCCCAAGGCAACAACGAGAAAAAATGACCGAGATGAAAGTGAGGTTATCTCAGAGTGAAAGATCGCAAGAAAGATGAGCAGCAATGAAAGGGAGATACACAGTGCTCCCACTACATCATCTTGTCTTAGTATCTGAACGACTCTGGTGTAGCCAGCTGAGACCCTCTCCTCAGGATCAAGCCAGGAGAGAAAGAGAGCGACAGTACACAGAACTGATACTACCAGTAAAAAAACCCCTGCACAGCCAACGGCAAATACCCCGTTTGTATTTCGACCGCTCTTGTTATCAAGCGCACAGCTGATAACAAATACGCCACCGATGACAAACAAAAGAACGATCACCAGATAAACGGACATTGTTTTCTCCTTTGTCTAAGTGCAATCTTCAGCAAACGCCAAAGAAGTGATGA
>JAUPUR010000099.1 GCA_030917445.1 Patescibacteria group bacterium
ATTACTGAATTTAATCCATTAAAAACTGAAAGAAAATGGAGAGACGTCATTTCGCAATCAATTTCTATTCCATTCTATGAAGTAGATGCTCGAAATATTGTACCTTGTTGGATTGCCTCACCAAAACAAGAGTTTGCAGCATACACATTTAGACCCAAAATCACATCTTTTCTATCTACATATCTTGAAAGTTATCCACCAGTTCAAAAGCAAAACGGCCATTTTAATCCTTTTGGACAACCGCTACCAAAGATTCTTAACTCATTAAAATTTGAAAAGAATGTTGCTGAATCTAATATGTTTTCTCCGGGTGAAAAAGAAGCAGAAAAGGTCTTATCACAATTTTTTGCTTCTTCCTTTCAGGATTATCATCTGCATAGAAATGATCCAACAAAATCAGTAACTTCTACACTCTCACCTTATCTTCACTTTGGCCATATATCATCCCAAAGAATTGCCTTGGAGGTAATAAAATCACATAAAAATGCCTCCCAAGATTCTTTTCTTGAAGAACTTATTGTAAGACGTGAACTCGCTGATAATTACTGTTACTACAACAAATACTATGATTCCTTTGAAGGGTTCCCTTCATGGGCGCAAAAGACTCTACATGACCATATTTATGATAAAAGAGAGCATCTTTACACTCTATCCCAACTTGAAAAAGCAGAGACACATGACTCATTATGGAATGCAGCAATGAAACAAGCTCTCTTAACAGGTTATATGCATGGATATATGAGAATGTACTGGGCGAAAAAAATTCTTGAGTGGTCGCCAAATCCACGTATTGCTCAAGAAAATGCAATTATTCTCATGGATACATATTTTCTCGATGGGAGAGAAAGCTCTGGATTCACAGGTATTGCATGGGCAATAGGTGGAGTCCATGATAGAGCGTGGTTTGAAAGGGAAATATTTGGAAAGATTCGCTATATGAATTTTAACGGTGCTAAAAGGAAATTTGATACTGAAGCCTACATACAAAAATTTAGGTGACAGCACTAACTCTGTTCATTATCAAAGGATAGAAGTGGATCTTTACGATTTTGAGCATCAAATAAAACAGTTTCGGCACTTGTTTGACTATCCTTTTGGACCTCAGCTGGGTTACTATATGCGTTATTTAACGTAATACGTGCCTCTATAACGTCTCTGTACCTCTCTCTATATTCAAGTGCTGCTTGAACATTCTTCTCACCCATAGAAAACTGAGAAGCAACCTTTCCTATTTTGTTTGTCTCACTTTCTGGTAAAGCATCATACGCAGCAACAATCCAGCACACAAAGTAACCATATACTTTGTCTCTCACATTAGCAATATTTACATTTTGGGAATAAGCTTCTAAAGAATCGGGGTAATAAGGAGCAATATTTGATGAAATACGTCCCTCAGGAGTGTTCATAAAGACTAGCGCTTTGGTGACTGCTTCTTGCGTCGTGACTTACCACCAGTACCAACCATTCTTCTTTCACGAATTCGAGCATCTCGAGTAAGAAAACCTTTTTCTTTAAGTATGGGTCTAAAGTTTTCAGCATCAGCTTTTGCAAGTGCATTTGAAATTCCTGCAACAACTGCATCAAGCTGTCCTGATGGGCCACCACCTGCAACACTTATCGTAATAGTATATTTATTTTGTGCATTTGCAACTCTGAGAGGTTCTGTATATCTAAATCTGTTAACTTCACCACCAAAATATTCTGAAATTGCTTTTTTATTGACAAGGATATCGCCTTTTTTGATAGGTAAATCTTCCCATGTAAGACCATCTTTGACAAATTCATAAAGTCTAACACGTGCGACTGCTTCTCTTCTTCGTCCTACCGCAAAAGTATATTCTTTTTTTGCTTCTGTTGTTTTTTTTACTGCTGCCATTATGATATTACCTCTTCTTTTTTACTTTTAAACTTATCTGCATAAGTGTGCTCCTCACCTGCAAAAATAAAGAGACGTTTGAGCATTCTATCACGGAGTCTATTTTGAGGCAACATTCCCTTTACAGCGTGTCTAATAACTTCTTCAGGTTTTCTTGCTCTCAGTTCTCTTAATGATTCAGCTTTAAATCCTCCTGGATAACCCGAATGTCTATAATACATTTTATTCTGTTCTTTTTTACCAGTAACTTTTATTTCTTTTGCATTTGTAACAACTACGTAATCTCCACAATCTAGATTTCTCACAAAATTAGATTTCCCTTTACCCATGAGTTTATGAGCGATATCTGTTGAGACACGACCTAATACTTGATCTTTTAAATCGATCATATGCCATTCATGTTTTATTTCACTTTGTTTAGTTGATGGTGTTTGTTTTTTCATTACTTCACATTCTCCTTTTTAATTTTAGGTTTTTTTACTTCTTTTTTTACTTTTTCAGTAGTTTCTTTTTTTACAACTGTTTTCTTTACTGCTTTTTTAACTGGTGTTTCTTTTTTAGTAGTCTTTTCAAGGGATAAAGTTTCAACTGCTTTCGTTCCACTTTTCTCTACCCATTCAAGCCAAACCATATTAGCATTATCATTAAATCTTTGTCCAATCTTAATAATTCGAGTGTATCCACCTGGTCTTTTTGCAAATCTCGGTGCGACATCTGTTACTAACTTTTTGACTGCATCTGGAGATAAGTATGGTTGGAGAAGACCTTGTGTATGAATGCCTTCTGTATTAAGAGCTTTTGTAACTAATTTTTCAACGTGACCCTTGATTGCTTTTGCTTTTTCCTCAGTAGTCTCAATTCTCTCATACATAACCAATGAAGAAGCTAGCCCTTTAAAAAGTGCTTTTCTTTCATGGATATCTCTTTTAAATTGTCTTCCAAATACTCTTTTTTTCATAAAAAAATCTCAAAGCTTAATCTGCAAATCGTCATCTTCTCTAAAATTTCGTTTCTTTCCAAATAAGACTTATCGATGCAGCATGCTTTGAGATATCAGATTTGTGACTTAGCTTAAACAGTAAATGATATACCTTTATCTTTTAATTTTTCTTCTATAACTGAAAGTGATTTTCCACCCATATTTCTCATACTGATAAGGTCTTTTCTTGGTGTTTGAAGAAGTTGTTCAACGGTCTCAATACCACCATTTCGAAGACTATTATAAATTCTTGTAGGAAGATCTAATTCGTCAATTGTCATTTTACTTGCAGCTGCAGGAAGTGAGGCAGTTGCGACTGAAGTGTCATCGTTCTCATCAACCTGTGCTTGAGGTTCATAAACTTGTCTAAAAGAATTTGAAAGAATTCGTGCTGCCTTATCAAGAGATTCTCGTGGATCAACTGTTCCATTTGTCCAAATCTTAAGTGTTACTTTATCTAAATTTGTTTGACGTCCAACACGAGTTGCTTCAACAGTATAAGTTACTCTTCGAATTGGTGAAAATACTGCGTCTGTATAAATAAGTCCAACTGTTGTTGATTTTCTTTCTTCAGCAAGAATATAACCTAGACCTCTTTCAACAGTAAGTTGAAGTTCGAGTTTGGCATCTTTTCCAGAAAGTGATCCAAGATATTGATCTTTATTTACAACTTCAACACCATCTGTTGATTGAAGATCACCAGCTGTTACATCTCGAGCTCCTTTCACTGAAAGGGAAATTGTTCCTGATTCAACACCATCTGCAAGACGAAGATTTAACTCTTTAATATTTAATAGAAGATCAATAACGTTTTCTTTGAGTCCTTCAACAGTAGAAAACTTATGTTTGACACCAGTAATTTGAACAGCTGTTACAGCTGATCCTGGAATTGAGGTATACAGAACTCTACGAAGAGCATTACCCATGGTATTTCCAAAACCTGGTTCGAGTGGTTCTATAGCGAATTCCCCATAACCATTTTCGTTTACTATTTCTTTAACTGTAAATTGTAAATCGTTATTCATATGTTTTTAGCGCAGACAGATACATATTGTATCATTATCTTGAATAATATTCAATAATCTGTTGTGTATTGAATGGAACAGTCACATCTTCAGCTTTTGGCATGCGTGTAAGCTTCCCTTTTATACCTTGTCTTTCAATAAAAGAAAGAACATCTTTTTTCTCTTGCATTAATTTTGCAATATCTGGTGTTTTACTAATTTTCTCAGTGATCTCTATTTCATCTCCAACTTTTACATGGTAAGAAGGAATAGACAATTTTTTTCCGTTCACTTTGACATGTCCATGTGAAACGAACTGACGTGCCATGAATCGAGACTTTGCAAATCCCAATCTATATACTAGATTATCTAGTCTTGTTTCAAGAAGTGCAAGCATCAATTCACCTGAGTCACCTTTTTGTTTCTCAAGTTCAGTAACAAGGCGCTTAAATTGTTTTTCAAGAACACCATACATTGCTTTTGCTTTTTGTTTCTCTCTCAATTGTAATCCATACTCAGAAAGTCTTCTTTTTCTTTTAGCACCATGAACTCCTGGAGGAGTATTCAAACGCCTCTGAAGAGATGCTGAAGTCTTATCTAAGAGATTTACTCCTTCACGTCGTGCTAACTTATGTTTTGGTCCTGTATATCGTGCCATATTTTAAATTCTCCTCTTTTTCTTCGCCCTTGGTCCGTTATGTGGAATCGGCGTAATATCTGCAATTGATGAAATTGACAACCCAACACTTTTAATTGCTCGAAGTGATGAATCTCTTCCAGATCCCGGTCCTTTTACAAATACATCAACTGATTTAAGTCCTTTCGCAATTGCTTTCTTTGCAGCTTGTTCAACCGCAATTGATGCAGCATAAGGAGTAGATTTTCTTGTACCTTTGAATCCTACGTTTCCAGATGAACTCCATGAGATAGCGTCTCCACGATCATTCGTAATGCTAATCAACGTATTGTTAAATGTTGATGTTACATAGATACGACCATGATCACTCACCTGAAGTGTTGATTTTTTCTTTGAAACTGTTTTAGTTTGCTTCTTTGCTGCCATATATTTTACTTACCTTTTGTTTTTGCTGCTGCTTCCATCTTTGCTGCAACTTCTTTCTTGATAGCTCCGATAGTCATTCTCTTACCTCTTTTAGTTCGCGCATTTGATCGAGTTCTTTGACCGCGCCCTGGAAGACCGCGAATGTGCCTAACACCTCTGTATGTTCCAGCTTCCTTAAGTCTTTTAATACTTTCTGCAACCTCAGATCTTAGATCTCCCTCAACCTTAATACCATCGAGTGCATTCGTAATTCTTTTTTGATCGTCCTCATTCAATGATTTAACACGCAATGACGGATCAATCTTTGCTTTTTCTAATACTGCTTTAACATTACTTCTTCCAATACCGAAAAGGTATGTAAGTGCAATATCAACTCTTTTTTCGTCTGGTATATTTACTCCTGCAATACGCATAATTTAGCCTTGACGCTGCTTGTGTTTTGGTGTTTGGCAGATAACAAACACAACGCCTTTACGTCTAATAATTTTACATTTCATGCATCTTTTTTTAACACTTGCTTGTACTTTCATACTATTCTCCTTAACGTATTCTGAAGGTAATTCGTCCTTTCCCTAAATCATAGGGAGTCATCTCAATTCTGACTTTATCTCCAGGGAGAATTTTAATAAAATTTATTCTCATCTTCCCGGATAAATGGCAAAGTACCATAGTTCCGTCTGCTAATTCAACTCTAAAAAGAGTATTTGGGAGAGATTCTCTCACAATAGCTTCTTTTTCATATGATCCTTGATGTGCCATAAACGATTTATCTCAGACACTGTAAACCAGAAAAAGCATTTCCCTTAAGGAAGTGCTTCTCTTGAAACACAGTGAGCGTACTCGTCGAAGTATTATAGCATAGCCTTAAGCCATGAGCAACACTACTTTGTTAAAACTATCGGATCACCATCAGTAATAACAATTGACCTCTCAAAAACTGCTGTCAAACTATCATCTGCAGACTTAATTGACCATCCATCATTATTTGCATATGCAACTTCTGATGTACCCATTGCGTATATAACTTCTACTGCAATTGTCATTCCCGGTATAAGTTCTGGTGTTTTTTCAATTTTTCCAGATAAAAATCCTGGTACTTCCGGTGCCTCATGTAACTCTCGTCCTACTCCATGTCCAACAAGACTACGAATAATGTAATACCCTTCACCTTCAACAATATCTTGAATTACTTTTGAAATATGCCCGACCCTGTTGCCTTTCCGTGCCTGGTCAATGCCTGCCCACAGTGCTTTCTCACCTATACTTAAAAATTTTCGTACCTCAGGCGGTGCCTCATCTGGACCCCCCACTATAACAGTATCCGCCATATCTGTATGAAAACCCTGATAAAATACCCCACAATCAATACAAATCACATCACCTTTCTTTAAAACTCTCTCTGATGGAATACCGTGGACAACCACCTCATTTGTAGCTGCACATATAGTATGTTTGTATCCGGGCACACGCATAAAACCTGGTTCTCCACCTTGCTCTCTAATTGATTTTTCAGCAATTCTATCTAATTCAATCTCTTTAATACCAGGTTTGACAGCAGCGATAGCGTCATTTAAAGCTTTGCCTAGCATAGCGCCTCCTATTTTCATACTGTCAATCTCATTTACATTTTTAATATCGATCATATAATTCCTCTCTGCCTCATACAGTCCAGTATTTTCTCAAGAGTTGTTTCCTGAGTCAAGTCTGTACTCTCAATAAGTACATATCCATATTGATCTGGACGAGATACAAGAGCACCTGATTGATGCATATCAGATTTATCCCTCTTTATAGTATCATCAAGAACTTTATCGAATGAAAGAACCTCTCCTCTTGCCTGAAGTTGAGCATGACGTCTTTTAGCACGAATCTCAACAGAAGCATCAAGAAAAAACTTTATGTCTGCATCTGGAAAAACAACAGTCCCAGTATCTCTTCCTTCAGCAATGACTGAAATACCTTTTTCACGAAGATCATATCCAATTCTTTTTTGCTCACGGATAAGAACATTTCTTACCTCAGGTATCGCAGCAACCATCGGAACACGTGATGAAACATCATTATTATGCAGCTGTGTCGTTATATCTTCATTATTGAGAAATGTACTCTCCCCTTTAAGATCAATATTAATATCACTAAGGGAATTTTTAACCTGTTCTGGAGTATCAAGATCGTTTCTGAGTGAATAAAGAGCAAGTGCACGATACATAGCACCAGTTTGAAGATAAAAACCATCAAGCTTCTTTGCTAAAAGAGGAGCAAGAGTTCCTTTTCCTGAAGCGACAGGGCCGTCGAGAGCAATAATCACTCCCTTTCCCATAAGTTATTTTCCCTCCTGCTTTATTTTCTCCATGATCTCATTATGAATTTTCTCAATTGTTTGTTCGCCGTTAATAGTGATAAGTTTTCTGTGATGCCTGTAATGTTCGAGAACTGGTTTGGTATGCTCATGAAAAAGTTCAATTCTTTTTCTGATCGCTTTGAGAGTCTCATCTTCTCTCCCATCAGCTTCTTCCCCTTCTCTATATGAAAGTCTCCACAAAGCTTCCTTATCAGAAACTTCTAAATAAAATGCATGGTCTATTCCGTTTTCAAATTCCTCTGCTTGATGAAGTGTTCGAGGAAAACCATCCAATATATACCCTTTTTCATATTCTGGACGGTGAAGATATTCACTTACGATCTTAAGTGTTTTGCTATCTGGAATTAGAAAACCTGAATTCATGATTTCTTTAATATATCGGCCTAACGGAGTATGCTCTTTTGCAATATCTCTAAAAATATGTCCGGTAGATAAATAGGGTACATGAAGTTTTTCTGAAAGCAATTTCCCTTGTGTTGATTTTCCCGCTCCCTGAATACCAATTAAAAGTATTTTCATTTTTTTATTTCCTTAAAAACCCATCATAATTTTTCATGACAAGTTGTGCTTCGATTGACTTATATGTTTCAAGAACGACACTAACCACGATGAGTATTCCAGTCCCCCCCAGTGCAATATTCTCAATCCCTGTAGCACCACGAACAAGTGAAGGAAGAATTGCTATCAACCCTAAAAAGGTTGCACCTACAAGCGTCAAGCGTGTCAAAATATAGTTCAAATATGAAGCTGTCTGTGTCCCTGGACGAACTCCAGGAATAAATCCTCCGTGCTTTTGCACTTCCTCTGAAATCTTTGTTGGATTAAATACCACTGCAGTATAAAAGAAAGTAAATCCTACAACGAAAAGGAAATATAACAAATTGTAAACCAAGCCATTTGGATCAAGCCAGGTAGTGATAAATTGCCCGACATTCACGAGTGCTGGGTTTCGTGAAGAGAGCATAAAATTTGCAAAAAGAGATGGAAGTAAAACAAGAGAAACGGCAAAGATAATTGGAATTACTCCTGCCTGATTTAAACGAAGAGGGAGATGTGTCTGTTGTCCTCCAAAGGCTTTATTTCCTCTCATTCGTCGAGCATAATTAATTGCAATCTTTCGAGTAGCTTCATTAACTAAAATAACTGAAGAAATGACTACAATGCCTAAGAGCCCAAATACTAAAAGGCCAAGACTACTTTGTGCATCCGTCGTTGAAGCGGTTCTTCCAAACATTGCAGGGAGACTCCCAACGATTCCTGCAAAAATAAGTACTGAAACACCATTTCCTACTCCTTTTTCAGTAATAAGTTCTCCTAACCATACAGCAATCATTGTTCCAGCTGTCATTGTCAACATAAATCCAAGCATATCTAGTGGACCAAGTGTTCCGATAATTCCCTGGCTTTTCAAAAGAGCATACATACCAATTGCTTGGAGGACTGCAAGTGGGACTGTGAGAAAACGTGTATATTGATTGATTTTTCGTCGTCCTGAGTCACCTTCTTTTTGCAGCTCTTCAAGCTTTGGAAAAACCATTGTGAGAACTTGAAGAATAATTGAAGCATTAATGTATGGATTGAGTCCTAGTGCCATAATAGAGAAATTGGCAAGAGTTCCTCCAGAAAAAATATCAAGGAGCCCTAAAAATTGATTCTGACTAAAGAGGGCTTTGAGCTGTGTGACATTCACACCAGAAACTGGTATATGTGCGAAGATACGAAAGATCAAAAAAATAAGAGCAGTAAATAAAATTTTCCTTCGGACCTCTTCGGTACGAAATGCAGTCTGAAGCGTAGTTAAAAATTTATTCATGAAGCTTTAACTTCTGTTGACACAGGTTCTACTTTTCCGCCAGCTTTGACGATTTTCTCTCGAGCACTTTCAGAGACAGCAACTCGAATTATTAATGGAGTTGTGAGCTCTCCGTCACCAAGTATTTTTACTCCACGCTCTGCAACTTCTCGAGCAGAAACAAGTTTTTGCGCAACGAGAAACTCTATTGTAACATCAGCATTCTTAGGAAGTCTATTAAGAAGTGAGACATTTAAAACAACAGGTTTGATACGCAACGCATGATTTTTATCTTTACCTCGAAGGAATGGAAGTCTTTTAATAAGTGGAAGTGCTCCTCCTTCAAATGAAAGTGGAACCGTATTTCGAGCATGTTGTCCTTTTGTACCACGTCCAGCAGTTTTGACACGCCCAGATCCGTGTCCTTGTCCAAGCCGTCTTTTTCCCTTTATATTTATTTTTTGTAAAGAATGTAACTCCATAATTATTTTCCTTTTTTCATTTCCTTTTTCTCACTAATAAAAGCAAGTTGTCTCAAAGCTTCAAGTGTGGCGTTCACATTACTCGCCTTATTATTTGTTCCAAGAACTTTTGACGAAATATTTGTAATACCTGCTGCTGATACAACACTTCTTACAGCTCCACCAGCAATAATACCACTACCTGGAGGTGCGGGCTTTAACATAACACGTGCTGCACCAAGCTTGACGTCTACTCGAGAAGTAATTGTTCCATTAATAAGTTCAACATAAATAAATCTCTTTTTAGCAAGGAGAATTCCTTTTCTGATCGCAGAAGAAACATCCGGAGCTTTTCCAAGTCCAACTCCAACTTTCCCTTTCCCATCCCCTACAACTGCAAGAGCTGAAAAACCTACTTTATTTCCTCCTTTTGTTTTCTTTGAAACACGACTGATTTTTACAACGTGTTCAATAAATTCACTTCTTGGCTGTTCTCGTCTATCCATATTAGAATTTCAAGCCTCCTTCTCTTGCTCCTTCAGCAAACGCTTTGACACGTCCGTGATAAGAAAATCTTCCTTTGTCAAAAACAACTTCAGTTACTTTTTTGTCTTGAGCAAGTTTTGCCAATGCCTGTCCGAGTAATCGTGCTCTTTCAGTCTTTGTACCAGTTTTACTATCTTTCTTCTCAGCAACACCAACAATCGTCTTTTGTGCACCATCATCAATTATTTGTGCATACATATGCTGATTTGATCGAAAGATAGAAAGTCGTGGCAATGTCGTAACTGCTTTGATTTTACTTCGAATGCGTGCTTGTCTATGTTTTCCTTGTAATACTTTATTCATATTATTTTGCTCCTACAGCTTTTGCTGCCTTTCCTGCTTTTCGGCGAATTTGCTCCCCTGCATATTTTATACCTTTTCCTTTGTATGGTTCAGGTTTTTTAACAGATCTAATATTTGCTGCAACCTCTCCTACAAGCATTTTATCAATTCCAGAAACCGTAACGACGTTTTCAGCAACTGCAATCGAAATACCACTCTTTGGCGAAATTCTTACTGGGTGTGAAAATCCTAATGAAAGAACTAAATCATTCCCTTGCATCTGAGCTCTATAACCTACACCAATAAGCTCAAGTTTTTTCTCAAATCCTGCACTTACTCCCTTAACCATATTTGCCAATTGTGCTCGTGCCAATCCATAGTATGCAGAAAGAACTCTGTCGTTTGTTCTTTCAGGGGTAAGTATAACTTTACTCTCAACAATTTCTGCTGTAATTCCCTTTGGAAGAGTGTATGACATATTCCCTTTTGTTCCACTCACCGATACATCACTCCCAGTAATTGTCACTGTTGTTCCATCTTTTATCTCAATTGGTAATCTTCCTATTTTACTCATAACTTATCCGATCTTGAAAAGAAGCTCCCCTCCAATTCCTTTCTTAATAGCATCTTTACCAGTCATAATTCCAGAACTTGTCGAAACAATAAGAGTCATTGAGTCACGTCTTTGTTCTTTAACAAGCGCAGTAGTATCCATATGAATACGAAGAGATGGTTTTGAGATAATCTTAACGTCACTCACTACTGGCTTTCTCTTCTCAAATCGGATACCTGCGAGAAGAAGTTTTTTTCCATCCTCTTCAATATCTTTAACGTCTGCCAAAAAACCTTCTTTAACAAGAACCTTTGCAACTGACTTACTCAAACGAGAATAAGGCATTCTTACCTCTTTGCGTCTAGCTGCTGATGCGTTTTTAATTCGAATAATAAAATCTGCTACGTGATACATATTTTTACCAACTTGCTTTTACAACTCCTGGAAGTTCTCCTTTCGATGCTCTTTCTCTAAAACAAAGGCGACAAAGCCCAAATCTACGAAGGTATCCTCGAGATCTACCACAAAGAGCGCATCTATTAACCATGCGTACATCGAACTTTTGTTTCCTTTGAAATTTAACAATATCTGATGTTTTTGCCATAGTGGATAATTATAAGGCTATTTGCTCTATAAGACAAGTCTTATAGCCTTATTTTCCCTCCTTTTCAAAAGGCATGCCCATCGCTTCAAGAAGAGAGAGCCCTTCATTATTATCTTTTGCGCTCGTTACAATCACAATTTCAAGTCCTTGTACTTTCTCTACAGTTGACGGGTCAACCTCTGGAAAAACAGCATATTCACTAAATCCGAGCGTATAATTCCCTCTTCCATCAAAACTACTTCTACTGATTCCATGAAAATCTTTGATACGTGGAAAGATAACATTATTTAATTTTTCAAGGAAAGTATACATTCTCTTCCCTCGAAGAGTAACAACTACTCCGATTGGATCACCTTGTCGAAGTTTAAATGCAGCAATAGATTTTTTTGCTCGAGCAACGCGTGGCTTTTGCCCGGTCACTGTCATCATTGCTGTTTTTGCTCTTTCTATATTCTTCTTATCAGCTACCGCATCTTTCACTCCCATGTTTACCACAATCTTTACGAGTTGTGGAACAGCCATAATATTTGAAAGCTCAAGTTTCTTCTGAATCTCTGCTCTTAATGTTTTATTGTATGTTTGTTGTAAATTTTCCATATTTATACCACCTGTCCAGATGCTTTTGAAATTCGCATCTTTGTTCCTTTTTCAACTTTATAGCCGACTCTTGATGGTTTCTTGGTTTTAGGATCAAGAAGTGCAACATTTGAAAGCGCAATTGGTTTGTAAATTGTTTTTATTTCTGACTTTTCGTTCTGAGTTCTAGCTTTCATATGTCTCTTAAATTCATTCATCCCTTCAATAGAAACTTTATTGAGCTTTGAAAAAACTCTCTCTACTTTTCCTGTTTTTCCTTTATCTTTTCCTGTTGTGATGAGAACGAGATCTCCTTTTTTAATTTTCATAAGTTATACAACCTCCACTGCCATACTTGTAATCTTTGCAAAACCTAAATCTCTTATTTCACGTGCAATTGGACCGAAAATACGTGTTCCACGTGGATTTTTATCTTTTTGATTATCAATAAGAACTCCTGCATTATCTGAGAATCGTACATATGATCCGTCTGCTCGACCATGTTCTTTTCGTGTTCTTACAATAACAACTTTTACAAGTTCTCCTTCTTTTACTTGTCCATGTGGATTTGCTTGTTTTACAACAGCGTTCACAATTGAACCAATACCACCCTTTCGGCGAGTAGAACCCCCATAAATATGAACAACCTGAAGCACACGTGCTCCTGAATTGTCTGCAACAGTTAACATACTTCTATGTTGAATCATGAGTGTTTCGCCTCCTTTGCAACACTTTTAATCTCTGCAATTTTAAAGTATTTACTTTTCGAAATTGGTTTTATTTCTGAAATACTTACTTCATCTCCTACAGCTACACTTTTGCCATCTGTGTCGACAGAGTATTTTTTACTTCTTTTCAATAATTTTCGATAGAGTGGATGAGGAATTTTACGAAAAACCTCCACAACAACGGTATCTTGCATACCTACTGATGTTACAACTCCATTAAGCGTTTTTTTCATTTTTTGCTGCCTCCTTTTCTGTTAAAACAGTTTGCATTACTGCAACTTCCTTTTTCTTGTGAGATAACGAGCTTGTATTCTTAAGTTTAAATTGAGCATGATCAAGTCTCAGATGCGCGATCTCAGCTTTTGTTTCATTAATAGCTTTTCTCAGTTCAACTATTTCTTTATTTTTTATTTCTTGTAATACTTTATTTTTCATATTTTACTTTCTACTTATAATCTTTGTCTTAACTGGTAACTTATGTGATGCAAGACGAAGAGCCTCAAGTGCTACTTCCTTTGTAACTCCTCCCATTTCGAATAGAATTCTTCCTGGAAGAACAGGTGCAACATACTCATTAACGTCTCCTTTTCCTCCACCCATTCGAACTTCCGGTGGTTTCTTTGAAATCGGCTTATCTGGATAAATTCTGATCCAAATACGTCCACCTCTTTGCGTGTAGTGAGTAATAGCACGTCGAGCAGACTCAATCTGTCTACTTGAAATCCAACCTTGATCTTCACTACTTAAGCCAAATTCGCCAAAAGAAAGAGTTTTTCCACGGTAAGCATCACCCTTCATAGTGCCTCTCATTTGTTTTCGATATTTTACTCTTCTTGGTACTAACATATTTATTTTTCCTCTTGTCTATTAATCCAAACTTTTACTCCAATATATCCCTTTTTTGTTAAAGCTGGGAACTCAGCATAATCAATATTCGCTCTGATAGTTGAAAGCGGTACTGTGCCAACTTGAATTTTTTCTCTTCTTCCAATCTCTGAACCATTAATTCTTCCTGAAAGAACGATTCTAACTCCAAGACCACCGGAGCTCATTACCTTATCCGCTGTTTGAACGAGTATCTTTTTAAATGAAAGTCTTCGAATAAGTCCTTCTGAGATATTTTTTGCAACCAAATACGCGTCAAGGTTTGGATCTTTTACCTGCTCTACTCTGAGATCAAACCGAGGCATCATTTTACCACTCTTGCCGTTACTTTGAAAGAACTGTTGAATGGTCTTTTTTAATTCTTCGATTCCTGATCCTGCACGACCAATAACGACTCCTGGTCTTGAAACAAACACAATAATACGAACATTATTAATTGATCTTTCAATCTCAACACTACTCACTCCTGCTCGACTTAATCTTTCCATCAACATCTTACGAATTTTGAAATCCTCAAGAAGTGTTTGTTTATAATCTTTTTCACTAAACCAACGACTCGTCCAATCGTGAACTGTCTTTAGTCTAATAAGATGTGGATTAACTTTCTGTCCCATATTTTTTTATTTAGCCCCTTTCTGTGTCAAGACGATACGAACATTACTACTTCGTCTCTTGTAAGGATGAATTCTTCCTCGTGTTGACGCGTGATATCTTTTCATTGCTGGTCCATCTGTAACCTCAATCTTCAAGATTTGAAGTGTCGCTTTGTCAATGTTTTTGTTATTTACAGCATTTGCAACAGCAGACTCAAGAGTTTTGTGCAAAATACTTGCACCTCTTTTACGAATTACCTTAAGTGAGTCCAATGCCTGGTCAAGAGGCATACTACGAACTGTATCTGCTACGAGCCGTACTTTTCTTGGACTAATTCTTGCTTGTTTTGTAAATGCTGTTATTTCCATAATATTCACCGTTATGTCTTCGATACCTCTCGAGCGACAATTCTTCCATGACCTCTAAATGTTCGTGTCGGAGAAAATTCTCCAAGCCTGTGACCAACCATTGACTCTGTCACAAGAACATTTACAAAAATTCTTCCATTGTGCACTGCAAGTGTATGGCCCACAAATTCTGGTGGGATCTGAGATGCTCTAGACCATGTCTTGATAGCAACTCTTTGCCCAGAGTCTTTCTGAGTCATTACTTTTTTCATTAATTTTTCGTCTATAAACGGTCCTTTTTTAAGTGATCTTGCCATTATTTTTTCCTCCCTTGTAAAATATATTTATTCGAATATTTATTTGGTCTTCGTGTTTTTCCTACAGCTTTTCTTCCCGCATATGTTTTTGGACTTTTAAGACCAATACCACTTCGTCCTTCTCCTCCTCCATGAGGATGTGATCGAGGGTTTTGAGCTGTTCCACGTACAGTTGGTCGAATACCACGATTTCTATTTCGTCCTGCTTTTCCTACTTCTTCGTTCTTCCATTCAATGTTACCAACCTGCCCAACTGTTGCATATCCTTTTTCAGAAACTCTTCTCATCTCTCCTGATGGAAGTTTTAAATGTGCAAATCCAGCTTCGCGAGCAGTTACAATCGCTCCTGTACCAGCACCTCGAGCCATTTGTCCACCACGTCCAGGTGTCAACTCAACATTATGAACAATTGTTCCAAGTGGCATTTGAGCAAGTGGCATTGCGTTTCCAATTTTTATATCTGAACCCTCACCTGCTGTAATAGTATCATTAACCTTCATTCCTTCAGGAGCTAATATATATCTTTTAGCACCATCTACATATTGAATAAGAGCGATATCACATGTCCTATTTGGATCATATTCAACAGCTATTACTTTTCCTGATATATCTCTTTTATCTCTTTTGAAATCAATTAAGCGAATATATCTCTTATGCTGGCCACCTTGATGACGCACAACAACTTGACCCGATGAGCCTCTCCCTGAATGTTTCTTTTTAATTGTAAGTAATTTATTGTTCATATACGTACAGGCGCTTCATCTTATACGCCAAGATCAAAAATGTCAATCTTCTGTCCCTCTTTAAGAGTAATCACTGCTTTTTTAAGAACTGGCACTGCTCTCTCTTCTCTTTTACTTCCAAATCTTTTCATTTTTCCTTTTTGAATAGTTGTGTCGACACCAATAACATCGACTTTGAACATTTTTGTAGCTGCTTCTTTGATCATCACCTTTGTAGCACCTCGTGCTACGATGAAAGAAAATTTGCCTGTTTTTGCAAGCTGCATTGATCTTTCGGTAATAATCGGTTTGCGAATAATTTGTCCGTTCGCCATATTAGTTACTCTCCTTTACAAATGTATTCATCATTGTTTCAAGAGCCTCTTTTGCAATAAGAATTGTTCTTGTATTTAAAACATCATATGTATTAAGCTGTGAGGCTGAACAATAAGTAACTCCTTCAATATTTCGAGCCGCTTTCTCAACATTCTCTGTTTTTCCTGCAAGGACAAGGAGTACTTTTTTCTTTTTACTTTCATCAACAGTACCTAAAGTCTTTGCAAAAATTTTCGTCTTTGGCTCGAGAGCGTCAAGGCCTGACATCACTTTAATAGCATCATTTTGCAATTTATACGTAAGTGCTGAGAAAAGAGAAAGTCTTCTCATCTTCTTAGGAAGACTGAGACTGTAATCTCTCTGCTTTGGTCCATGTGCGACTCCTCCTCCTACAAAAATAGGTGCTCGAATACCTCCATGACGAGCACGACCTGTTCCCTTTTGTCTGTAAATCTTACGTGTTGAGCCATCAACCTCACCTCGAGATTTTGTTCGGTGTGTTCCTGAACGTTGATTTGCAAGATAGACTCGAACAGCTTGGTTCATTAAAGGTGTATTAATCTGGGCACCAAATATCTCTGCTGGAAGAGCTATTGTTCCTGAGGATTTCCCATCAACACCATATACAGGAACCGAAAGAATAACTTCATTTTTAACAGATTCGCTTGGTACTAATTCTTCTGTAATTTTTTTCACTCGAGCTGCCATACTTACTTTTCCTCCTTTACTTCAGAATCCGATACTTCTTCTACAACTGGTGCTTCCTCTACTTTTTCTTCAGAAGCCTGCATCTCAGCTACCACTGGTGCCTCTTCAACTACTTGCGCTTCCTCTACAGCAATAATTTCTTCAACTGCAACTTCTTCTTTATCTTTCAAAAGTGGTACAAAATTTTTCTCTTTAACTTCGCCAACTTTTGTAAGCTCAATCATACTTTTTAAGATACCTGGTACGAGTCCTGAAACAGCTATAACTTTTGTGTGAGAATCTACATCAACGACGATTAGATTTTTAACAGTTACAGTTTCATGACCCATATTTCCAGCCATTTTTTTACCCTTATAAACTCTCCCAGGTGTTGTACCTTGTCCGATTGATCCAGGAGCTCTTTCTCTGTCTGACTGACCATGAGTACGAGGACCTCCTCTGAAATGATATCTTTTTACTCCTCCAGCGAATCCTTTTCCTTTTGACATTCCTGTTGCATCAATAATATCTCCAACTTTTAACACATCTTCAGGCTTAATAGTCTCACCTGCTTGAAGAGTTGAGTCCTCAACACGAATTTCTTTCATCAAAAAAGGGACTTGTGTTAAATTAGCTTTTTTCACGTGTCCCAAAAGTGCTTTGTTTGCTTTCTTACGTTGACCCAAACCTACCTGAAGTGCAGCATATCCGTGCTTCTCAGTTGTTTTCACGTCAGTAACAACAGCATCTAGCGCCTGTATAAAGGTAAGAGGGACTCTTCGTCCGTTCTCTAAAAACCCTTGTGTTTGCTTCATTTTTGTTCCAAATATTGTATTCATAGTTTTATCAAAAAAAAAGATAGCCTAGTAGGCTACCTATCATTCAAGTTTGGCCTCGTTTTAGGCTTATATTATATCATAAATGTCACTTATTAAATAGGGCATGCAATAATATATTTCTGTAGAGACTACTCTACATTTTAATTTCAATATCTACTCCGGCTGGCAACTCTAAGTGAGTTAAGCTATCAATTGTTTTATCTGTTGGTGAGATGATGTCGATAAGACGTTTGTGGACTTTAATTTCGAAGTGATCTCTCGCATTTTTATCTACAAATGGAGAACTGTTGACTGCATAAACACTTCTTTGCGTTGGGAGTGGGACGGGTCCCACTATTTTAGCTCCGGTTCTTATTGCCGTATCTAAAATTTGCTGACACGTAGAGTCTATGACTCTCGCATCGTAACTCTTTAAACGAACACGAATTCTTCCTTTTGGCATAATATATACCTCCAACAGACTGGTAAAGTGCGATTACTTAATAATCTTAGTGATGACACCTGCTCCAACTGTTCGTCCACCCTCACGGATAGCGAATCGGAGACCTTCTTCAAGTGCAACTGGAACGATAAGCGAAACTGTCATTTTTGTACTATCTCCAGGCATAACCATCTCAACACCGTCTGGAAGAACGACTGATCCAGTTACGTCTGTTGTTCTAATGTAAAATTGAGGTCTATATCCTTTAAAGAATGGAGTATGACGTCCGCCTTCTTCTTTTGTTAAGATGTATGCTTCAGCTTCAAAATCAGTATGTGGTGTGATTGATCCAGGCTTTGAAAGAACTTGTCCACGCTCAACATCATCTTTTTCTACTCCTCTAAGCAAAAGTCCAACATTGTCTCCAGCTTGACCTTCATCAAGTTGCTTCTTAAACATCTCAACACCTGTAACGACACTATTTGCTGTTGCCTTCATTCCAACGATTTCAATAGCTTCGTTTACCTTAACAACCCCTCTTTCAATTCTTCCTGTAACTACTGTTCCTCTTCCTTTGATTGAGAAAACATCTTCAACAGGCATTAAGAATGGTTTATCAAGATCACGGACTGGTGTTGGAACGTACTCATCAACAGCTTTCATAAGCGCTTCGATTTGTCCTTCATAATGAGCGTCACCTTCAAGTGCTTTGAGTGATGAACCTCGAA
The DNA here is from genome assembly GCA_030917445.1 of Patescibacteria group bacterium. Lineage (GTDB taxonomy): Bacteria > Patescibacteriota > Microgenomatia > Levybacterales > UBA12049 > JAUPUR01. Next base: position 18,703 of record JAUPUR010000099.1, read on the forward strand.
TAATTGGCACACTGTCTCCTGGATATTTATACTTTGTCAAAAGCTCTCTAACTTCCATTTCAACAAGATCAAGAAGTTCTTCATCTTGAACCATGTCACATTTATTAAGATAAACAACGATTGCTGGTACTCCAACCTGATATGCAAGAAGAATGTGTTCTCGAGTTTGTGGCATTGGGCCATCTGGCGCTGACACAACGAGGATTGCTCCATCCATTTGTGCTGCTCCTGTGATCATGTTTTTAATGTAATCAGCGTGTCCTGGTGCATCAATATGTGCATAGTGGCGAGATTCTGTTTCGTATTCTTGATGAGAAATGTTGATTGTGACTCCACGAGCTCTTTCTTCTGGGGCATTATCGATATCTTCGTACTTTTTAGCTTGAGCCATACCCTTCTTTGCAAGAACAGTAGTAATAGCTGCTGTAGTAGTTGTCTTACCGTGATCGACGTGGCCGATCGTACCGATATTGACGTGTGGTTTGTTGCGTGTAAATGTTGCCATATTTTTTGTTAGTCTTTAAGAAAAAAATAACCTCATTTCTTTCAATGAGATTATGTGTATGATACTACATTTTTTTTTGAGCGTCAATACCCTTTTTATACTAGAGATATGTGTCATCTGAGGCTAATTCTTAAAAATAAGAGTAAGCCCAGTACGCAAATGATTTTATACCACGACTGTTTAGGTAACTTTCTTTTCTTTTTACTGACTCTAAATCCTCAAACCAAACGAGATGATTCCTTCCCGAAGCATCTTTGTACTCTACTTTCACCTCACCTGCATCTTGATCCCTCTCCCAATTACAAAATTCATACAAGCATCCATCAATCAAGCGAGACTCTGCTTCTTTTAATGACAAGGCTTCGCCTTCTGACACAGTAGAACCGTCATCATCAACTTCCCAGTCATACCCGTACATTCCAAAAACCACAGTAATTTTTTGTGCATCAACTGCATTACTAAAATCACCTAACATCGATTCAATATCATACCCATACTCATCTTTACCTCTCAATGGGAAATTTGGACCTGGATTTCCACGTGCTTTGTGTAGATCATACGCCATAATAAATATCCCATCGCTATCTCTGGAGAGAGCTGTAAAATTAAATGGTCTTACTCGATAATATGTATCTCCATATGCAGTAATATAGTAGGATAAATCGCTTTTTTTAGATTCGAGAAAAAATTCCCTGTTAAAAAACGTAATTTGTTCAACGAGTGACTCAAATGGAAGTGCAGATAGCTCTAAGTTTAAGACTATCCCGCTAAAATCATTTTCTTTCGCAAGTAAAATTGAATCTTCAATGATTTTCTCTTGGGCATCTTTGTCCTTTAATATGTCAAAATTTTCTTCATTATTTATCATTCGTATTGCGAGAAGTGATCTCTTCTGCCCACGGGAACGAACGAAAGTCGACAAATTCAACGCTCCTGACTCTCCCATAGAAAGACCAGCTTTCGTTGCCTCGATACCAAAATATATAAGTGTTTGTTGGTCAACAGAAATTACTTGTGAATTTGACAATGCCCAGTAAGGAACAAATAGAAAAGTGTCTTTCGTTTGTGTCGGTGTTGGAAGTGGAGTAGGAGAGGGGAGAGTAGCAATTGGTTGTGAAGTAAGAGTCCCGTCAATACTTTTCTTTACATAACCAAGTAAAAAACTCCCAAGAATTACAAAAAGAAAAATTGCTACTAGTGTAACAATAATTGTCTTCATGTACATATTATATCTCACTCACTACATTTGACCTAACATATGAATTTCAAGTTTGCCATCATTTGAAAGAAGATAATCCCTAAATGATGATACCGTGGGGAGCCGAAGTTCCCTTCGAGAAGTCACAAAAGTGTCCATAAATAGTCGAGGATCATCTTCTTCATATGCCCTACTCACTAATTTTCTTTCAAAACGTTGATATCTGTTACTTGTCTCTTTTGCATTTAAGCCGTACTCTGCATACCTTTCACGAAAATATTCCTGCATTCCCTGTCTACCTGACCACAACTGTCCAAATTTATGACCTTTAACACTTTTCCTTCGAATTCTTCTTACAGCCTCAAGATTGCCTGCCACATACTCATCTGGCGTTAAGAATACTTCATGTCCAACAATATGATGACCGAAGAGATTACCTGGCGTGACAGCATATGTAATATCTAAGTCGAGATCGGGAGCATCTGGAAGAGCTCCTTTGAGCTTTTTTTCTTTCTCATCGTTTAGGAGAAGCAGTCCAAAAGAATAGCGAACTCCTGGTTCTGCGCCAAGAATTGCTGCTTTTACTGGGAAAGCAGCGTAGTCTTCCTGTGAAATGCTTCTTCCATGTAAAAGCTTTCTTAAAACCTCCTGACCTTCCCTTCTATGAGAACGAGTTTGTTCATCAACAAGAGCGTGTTCCCATGCTTCAGATAAAACCTGCACAGGTGATGCTTCAACTTCATTATCAATTGGTGAAAAACGTTCAGTCATAGGAGTTATGTGTCTTAAAACTACTTTTCGACGATGAGAAAATATTCTTCTTTGGGAAGGGTAGCAGAATTTATCAGTGCTTTCTCAACATCATTTATTTGTGAGATATGTGCTTTCATTGCTTTTTCTTTCACAGACCACACATCACTAACATCGACGACCTCATGTACATCTTCTTTCTCATACCCTGGAGGGAAAAAGATAAAATAGTCATGCATTAATTCACTTTCTTCTCGACAAATACAAAAATACATGAGCTTTTGTGTGAAATCTAATTGATGAAAAACATAGGTTGTTACAAGTGAGACTGCAATATGGTCAATATGACCAGAAATACCTCTCCATTCAAATGTCATCAATGTGTCTGGACGAATTTCTTCTAACTTCTCTCGAATATCACGAGCTAAATCATGATAGCTGTTATTTTTAAGTTCTCCATCTTCATAACCGAGAAAAATGACTTCTTTTATTCCCAAAATCCGAGCAGACTTCCGAAGCTCAGCCCGCCTTGTCTCGCCTATCTCAAGCTTTTCTTCATGAGTTTTTCCACTTGCTTCCCCTGATGTAACACAGATAAGTGTAACTTCGTGTTCACGAGCAAGCTTTGCAAGAGTACCAGCTGGTCCAATTGCTTCATCATCCGGATGTGCAAAAATTCCTACAATTTTTTTCATAGTCTGTATTTCTACACTATTTATACTTCATTTGCAAATTTTGCAGCAAGCGTTATAAAGGTATATACTCTTTTTATGTCACGAAATCCAATCTCACTTCTTCTTGTGTTGATTCAAAGTCTCATGCTTACGGTGCTTTTCCTCAGTGGACCCGTCGTACCTACGACACTCCTTTCCGGCATCTTCTTTTTTATAGGATTTCTACTTCTCTTTTGGGCATTTTGGACAATGAGAACATCAACGTTTCAAATAACATCTGACCTTGCACCTGGAAGTATTCTCATAACAAATGGCCCATATTCATTTACAAGACATCCTATGTACGGAGGCATTATGCTTATTAGTATCAGTCTCCTATTGAATTCTTTTGACACATCAAGACTGATCGCAGTCATCATACTCTTTATTGATCTTCTTTTTAAAGCAACTCTTGAGGATCATTATCTAGAAAAACATTTTGGAAAAGAGTATAAAAACTATGAAGAAAAAACACAAAAATTAATTCCCTTTATCTATTAAGTTCCAGTAGCTTTCTATCATCAAATTGTGATCAAACGCCACATTTTCTGGAAGATTTTTATCTTCAACCCAGATTGAGTCAAGTATCTCGTCTTTCTGAAGAACTAACTCTGGTTCACCAATGACTTTTGTCTTAAAAAGAAATGCAATATTCTGATAATTTCGAAGTGTGCTATCAAAATACCCTAGACGATTCTCTACAACAACGTCTAACCCAGTCTCCTCTTTGACTTCTCGTATTGCCGAATCTTCAAGGCTTTCATCCCAATCAACATACCCCCCTGGAAGAGCCCATTTCCCATATCCTGGCTCAACTCCTCTTTTAATAAGAAGGATCGCCCCATCGTACTCAACTATAGAATTAACCACAATATGACGGCTATTGTAACGTTTACATGTTGGACACAATTCACCTTTTTTAATCATTTTTTTCAATATAAGAAACGTCCTTATCTGTAAGCCTTAAAAGTCCTTCATCCAATCTCTTTTGGTCTAAAAAGTGTGAAACAAAACCCACGCTTCGTGAAAGAACAAAAAGTGCATTGAAAAACTCAATTTTTACAAGATCTTCAAGCTCATCTGATGTATACTTTTCATTTTCAGCAAGCATGTCAAGCATAACTGCAGCAATCGCACCATCAACATTTAGTATAAGATTTCCTTTTTTTGATACGGTAATCTTTTCAATACTTTGTGCAAAATTGGTATATTTTTTTTCATTCAGTAAATTCGTAAAACTAAGAATTTTCTTTACACGTGGATCAGGCAAATCGATTCGATATTTTTTATGCCCGATACCAGAAATATACTCCTTTTTTTGGGCAAATAATTCAACGAACTCATCAGCAGATTGATTTGACTTTACTCCATTGAGAAAATTAAACGCTGCTTGATTAATAGCACCGCCGAATCTTGGACCAATCGTCAAGAGACCACTTGCAAGTGATGAAACCAAATCTCGACCTGCACGTGCAGTAATAATAGTATTTACAGCACCTGAGACATAAGGACCATGATCAACTAAGAGTCGTAAAACAAAATCAACAAAATCTTCTGTTTGTTTTGTTACTTCTCGTCTACCAAGTAGTAATAAAATGACAATTCGAGCAAACGACTTATCGGTAAAACTTAAAAGGTCTTCTCCTAATATTTTTACATCATCGTTTTCGTCATGAGAAATAGTAGTTGTTATAAGTGAACTCTGTCTTTTAGCTATACTATTCATACGTTCAGTATAAATCATTTCCTTGTCACTTTTTAGATCATTTTTTTCTCCAATAAGTGAAACAAATTCATCAAATGTCTCTCCTACCATGACCCCAGCTTTTTTTAATGCATCTCTTTTAGCGCGTGCGCTTTCGTCCTTTTTCTTTGCCATTGCTTTTGCATGCCCAAATTGAGGAGGAGTATCAAAAAGATCAGCGACAACTCCACCTATATAACAGATAACTTTTTTATGTATTTTTTTCTCTTCAATAAGAGATACGAGTTCATACTCGTCCTGTCCACCAAGTTCTCCGAAATAAATAATTTCATTCGTCTCTTTATCATCTTCAGCCATTAAAAATGCTTCTCGAGGTGTCATCAAAGGGAATCTATCTCCCCCAAATGAAAGAGCAAAACTAACTCTCTTTCCTCGCGATACAACAACTCGAATAAGTTCATTTGTCATTCCGCCTGAGGATGAAAAAACTGCAACAGAACCTGGTGAAAACAAATTTGAATCTACCAACTGATGCATCTCAACTCCACCTACAGCACCAAGTTTGAGAATTCCTGGCACAAGTAACCCAACACTTGAAGGACCAATTAAAAGAATCTCTTCTTCTATAGCCTTTTGGGCAAGTAATATGGAATGCTTTTCAGGAATGTTCTCTGCAAAAAGAGAACCAGCAATAAGGGAAGGCAAATGCAGCGCAGCTTTGGATGATTCAAGACTTCTTCTCGCAGAGGAAACATTGTAAAAATAATTAATTTCTTTCTTTAATTTTTCTGGGATTTTTTCTAATGATGAAAAAACAGGGATCAGTATTTCATCAGTTCCAAAAAAATATTTTTCATATTTTCTTCCTCCTGCGACAATGACAGAGACACTTGGAGTTTTTTTACCTGCAATAAAATCAAAATCCAGAACTGACTGAATAATTCTTTTATGACTTCCAATAAAAAGTATCCGAGGGTCTACTTTACGTATATTTGACATTTTCATTGATTTTCAACCTCCTTCAACGCATTTTCCACAATTTCACTTAAAATCATTTCAGGACCTGCAACTTGTCCAAGTAACCCATCTTTTTCAAGGAATTTTTTCATATTTTCTAGGCCTTGTTTTTGATATGGACCTCCCCTTCTCACAAAGATTTTCACGTTTTCTTTACGGAGTTTTGATCTATGCTCATAGAGTGCCCTCATAATTCCTTGAAAGGTAATACGAATATCAGTAAAATTTGCTACTCCTCCAGCAATAATAAGTACTTTTTTTTGTACTTTTGACGAGAAGAGTAGAGAAAGTATTTCAAGGGTATAGAGATAGGTCTCTTCTTCATTTGGATTCCCACTGTACTCTCCATAATTTGCGAGGAGATGGCCATGCCCTCGATTATATACTTCATCAGCAATAACAATACTCGCTCCACCTCCCGATAAGAGCATAAAAAGCGCACCATTGGGATTGAGAACATTAAGACTAAAAGCAGCTTGACTCTGTGCGTTCAAAAGTGCAACTTTTTTTTCTTCTTTAAATTTCTTCTTTTCTGAAGTTACAAAGTCTTCATGGGTCCATTTTCCCTTTACAAAAAACTCTCCTGCATCATCTACTTCCATTGCTAAATCAAGTAGAAAAATACTCTTGTTATCAATAACAAATGGATTTATTTCAAGAAAAGAGATATGGTATGCATTCATACAATCAACAATCATACGTAATAACTGTGAAGGGAGTTGGTACTCACTTTCTTTTTGATTGATATTTTTATCATGAAGATAAAAACTTTCAATACTATGCTCATTGTCCTCAACATCTATTCCACCTTGATTTGAGAAAGTGACATACATGCCTTCTCTGTCACGTTGTATTGAGAGATATTTTTCACTTTTTCTCTCGTGAATAATATATTCTTCTATCAAAAACTGAGTAAATCCTTTGTCTTCTAAGACTTTTATTTTTTCATTCATGTTCTCGAGAGAGAGATCAAGAAAGATTAATCCTTGTTTCATTCTCTTTTTTATACCTTGATCTACTTTGAGAACATATATTTTTAATGGATCAATTGATGGAAGAGAATTTCGTGAGGATGAAGTTAAAGAAACCCCAGTATATGGGAGGGAAAGAGCTTCAGACAGTATTTTTTTTGCTTTGAATTCAGATAATTTTTGCCTAGCCATATGTGACTCTATTACTTTATATGCACTTTTTCTGCATTTCTTTCAAGTGCTAACTCAATAAGTCTCTC
>JAUPUR010000100.1 GCA_030917445.1 Patescibacteria group bacterium
CAAAATGTTAATCCTTTGAGTATTGAGAACCTTCGCTCGATTGAAACACCAGGAAGTGATCTCGTCATTGAACAAACCCTCTCCCCAGGAAGTAACTACAGTAGATATATTGCATCATATCGCTCAGATGGACTTAAAATTTATGGACTTTTAACAGTGCCAAATGGGACTAAGCCTGACAATGGTTGGCCCGTCATTATTTTTAATCATGGTTATATTCCTCCTACCCAATACGTCACAACGGAGAGATATATTGCCTATACTGATGCATTTTCTCGAAATGGTTATATTCTTTTTAGACCTGATTATAGAGGTCATGGAAACTCTGAAGGCACAGCTGAAGGAGGATATGGATCAAATGGTTATACTATTGATGTTCTCAATGCTTTTGAATCGTTGAAAAAATATAAAGATGCGGATCCAAAAAAAATAGGTATGTGGGGTCACTCAATGGGCGGATTTATCACGCTACGATCAATGGTCGTGAGGGATGATATTAAGGCAGGTGTTATATGGGGTGGTGTTGTCGCATCATATCCTGATCTTATAAATAACTGGAGAAGGGGAAGTGGAACTGTTACGCCTTCGCCTCTTCCTACTGGCGCGAGGAGATGGAGACAAGTTCTTGTCGAAGAATTTGGAGAACCGACCGAAGATTCTTCTTTCTGGAGGTCACTTTCAGCAAATTCATATCTTGATGAAATTTCTGGACCAGTGCAGCTTCATCATGGAACACTCGATGAATCAGTCCCTGTCTCTTTTTCACAAAAACTTGAAAAACAGTTAAAAGATGCGGGAAAGACCGTTGAGTATTTTGAGTATAGTGGAGATGATCATGATATTACGTCCAATTTTTCAGTTGCAGCAGAGCGCTCTGTTGAATTTTTTGATAGATATGTAAAGGGGGAGTAGTCTTTCTTTATAGTTGACATTTTTTTCAAAATTCGCGATGATGGATACACTATATGGCTGAACCAGCTACATTTTCTTCGTCTCCAGAAATAAATAATCCTGAACAAGATCTCAGTGGTATTTCTGATGAAGTCCTTCATAAAGAGCTCGTACGCCGAGGATTTTCTGTTGTAAAATCTGTCGCTTCAAATGATCTTCCATCAAATATTGTTAGTCTTGATGAGGTTCGTGCAAAAAAAGCTGAAGAAGCAACTCCTACTGAGAGTCTTGCTACAACCGTTGGTCGAGAGAATTTTCAAAGACAAGTTGAGCAGGGGATGGATCCGAATTTCAGTGTTTCCCCAGATCTCAATGATACTCTTTCTTCTCCGTTACAACTTGATCGCATGGTTCCTCAGTATCCGAAAGAGACAGTAGAGACTCCTGCTGTATCAAGTGTAACTCCTGTTGATCTTACACCTTCACCCAAACCAACAGAGAGTGAGTATACTGCGACATTAGCTTCAGCTGCAGATGCACTAGCACCTGTTCAAAAAACAATACAAGAGGCCGATGCTGTTATGGCAATAGGTGGAAATACCAAGCCAACAGAGTCTGAGTATACTGACAAACTTGCTTCAGCCGCAGATGCACTGGCTCCACTGCGAGATACGACAGCACCTGATAATGCAGTTGTAACACCAAGTGTGCCAACTTCTGCTGTTTCTCAGACTGATGTATTAGCCAAAGCAGCTCAAGATGCAGAAAAATGGAGACAGTCACTCGGTCAAAATTATGTTTCACCCAACTCAGTGCCAACTCCTCAGTACTCAGACAAACTCACAAGTGCTGCTGATTCTGTAACGAAGCTTCGTGAGGGTCTTGCAATCAATAATGAGTCTGTTGCGACGAGTGAACCAGTGAGCCTAGTGAAAACAGAAAGTAGTGAAGACGAAGAAGAGAAAAGAAGAAAAATTATCGTTGTTGCTCAAGAAAAAGCAAAAAACAGACTTGGGTGGAAAACAAGAGTAGGCTTTGCCATTGGTGCTGCAGTATTGGGACTTAGTCTTGTACGTGATACAAAAGCTCCAGAAGCACCTATTTCGCCTTTATTAACTTCTCAAAGCGCGGAAGCACCTGCAGTTCCAAATACAGAAAGAGTTCCTTATGTTCTTCCAACAGAAACACAGCCCTCTGGTGGAGAAGTTGTTTCAACTCAAACACCAGCTGAGTCTAAACCCGGTGTACCTCCAGTTGTAGAGCTAGCGCAAAATTCATCAGATACAGGAAATGGTGTGACACCTCTACCTGAAATGGCTTCTGCTGTTCCATCAGGAGAGGAAGATCTTCCTGACGCAGAAATGGTTGAGGTCAAGATCGATAAACCTGGTGACTCTATTAGTCAGAGTATGTCTGATGAACATCAGATGCCAACAACGGAGTTTGATAAAAAATATTACGAGGATCCACAAATCATGACAGGAATTGTCCTTTATAACTGGAATGAGTTTCAGGAGGCTTGGAAAGGGAAAGAAGGATATCCAACGAGTCTTGATGAGTATATGCAACTTGTTGTGAAGGCAGATGGAGGAGACGTAGCTGCAAAAGCACAACTTCTTGAGATGACGACACATGGATCGGATATGGTAGAACAGGGTCAGGAGTATTATATTCCAGCTACTGAGCAGGATGGAAAAGAAGTTTATCAGGAGTTAATTCAAAGTTACAAAGAAAATCCTCAAAATTTTCAGCATCTTCTTGATGAAATAGAGGAATCTAAAAAAGAAGAAGAAAAATTAGCTGAGAAAACATCTGCTCCACTTGTGGATACAGCTCCTACTAGTATGAATACTGCTGGTATACCGGTAACAAATACTGGAGCTTCACCACTGGGTGCTCTTGCAAATGCTGCAGGAAGTACGACAGACTCGGTATCTCACGAGCCAATCGTTCCTCAGGCTACATCAGTTGAACAACCTGCACCTGTAATTGAAACCGCAGCTGCTAACAATGCCGGCATTCCAACTGTAGAGCAGCCATCAATCGTTGCAGCAAGTCCTGATGTTGTGAAAAAGAAGAAGTTTTTAGGTATATTTTAAGTATGGATAAAAATCTTAAAGTTAAAGAATTAATAACAACACTTTTGAATAAGGGTTATTCTGAGGATCAAGTTGCTGAAGTCTGTGCTCATATTGGAGAAGCTGCTTTTGAGCAATTTATGGCTGGTGCAAAAAATATCCTTGGAGAAGATGGATTTGCTGCAATTGAAGCTCAAGCAACAGATACAGAAGCACATGAGGAATTAAAGAAACAGTATCAACAAAAAACAGGGCAAGATGCTCAAGTACAAATTGATAACATTATCAATCAACAAGTAGACTCATATCTCTCGGATGAAGAGATGGGGAATGGATCTTGGCAGTAGACCTCATTTAAGCTTTTCTTCATTTTTTGCTACAATCCCTACATGAAAAAGAGCACACTCTTTCTTATCATATTTCTTTCAATTTCTTTTGGACTTATTTTCCAATTTGGTATTTTCGATACAGATGTGTCTGTTAATACAAAGCAAAACACTGTCCTTAATAAATCAGAAGATGTTAAAAAAGTTCTCCATAAAGAGGCTCCTGTGTCTTATACAATTGCTCAAAAAGCATTTGTTTCACAAACATTTAACAATTGTGGACCAGCGTCTTTGTCAATGATTA
>JAUPUR010000101.1 GCA_030917445.1 Patescibacteria group bacterium
CACGAGCTAAAAAAGCAATTGGAGAAAATGATGCGGATTTTGGCGTAGGACCTGAGGGCGGACTACAACAGCTTGGAGATACATGGTTTGATACGGGGTGGATAGTAATAATAGGAAAAGATGGAACTTTCGGTATTGGATCGACTATTAGACTTGAAACTCCATCAAAGGTTATGCATCTCATACGAGATGGAAATGAACTTGGAAAGGTTTGCGATATGTTATTTCAACAAACAAATTCAAAACATAAGAGTGGATTCTTTGGGCTCATGACGAATGATGCTCTCACAAGAAAGTCAGCTTACAGAGATGCTGTTATCGCAGCACTTGCACCCTTTATTCAACCGAAGGTGTTTGAGAGCTAGACATATAGATCGCTTAATATATCAATGACTCCAGTTTTTGGTCGAGCAGGTGCGTATTCGCGACCATAAAGAATCAATAGGTGTGGAAACTCAATCCACCATTCTTTTGGAACAATTGACATGAGATCTTTCTCGATTTTTTCTGGATCGGTATGCTTACTAAGTCCAAGTCTTCCGACAGCTCGAATGACATGTGTGTCTACAACAATTCCTTCTGATTTCCTAAATGCGTCACCCAATACAACATTGGCTGTTTTTCGTGCCACTCCAGGTAGTGCATCTAAATCCACCATATTTTCTGGGACTTTCCCATTATGTTTTTGAACAATCATTTCAGCTGCTGCCTTTATGTTTTTCGCTTTATTTCCGTGAAAAGTGACTTTCTTGATATATTCATCTATTTCTTCAACAGGAGCTTTAGCAAGTTCAGATGGTGATTTATATTTGTTAAAGAGAGCAGGAGTAACAGTATTTACCAATTTATCTGTACATTGTGCTGAAAGTATGGTGGCGATGAGAAGTTGATACGCATCATTGAAATCTAATGCAGTCCGTGGATGAGGGTAGATTTTTTTCAGACGCTTGTAAACTTCTTCAACTTTTTGTTCATTTGTCATCTTTGGATCATCATACATTTTTCGTATCATTTCTTCAACTTTTAGCCAATAAAAAACCCCGCATTCGCGAGGTTTTTTACATTTGTTTCTTGAAGAGTCTTTACGATTCTTCAAGAATCGTCAGCAATCTTACTTAGCTGGACCAATCTTGTACATTCCTGTTCCGCAAACTGGGCACTTGCCTTTCATAGCTGGTTTACCATTTTTCATGGTTACAGGTGTTGCACTTGGATCGTCGCGCTTTGCTCGGCACTTAACACAATACATTTCTGCCATTGATGAGTCACCTCCTTTCAAGATTTTTCAACTCATTACAAAGAATAGCACAAGCTCTGCTACAACTATAGCAGAGGTAATAAGTACTGTTTTTTGTAAGTCAGAGCGGACATGAGAATATGTGATCGTTTCACTAACGGAGGATTTTTTAGGAAGAGAGAAGTCAAGAAGAGTTGAGGACTCAGCATTTGCATTTGCTTTATTTTTATATTCTGAGTGAATCTTTTCCGATCTTGTTTTTCTCTTTTTTTTCATTTATGTTGCCTAGGTTACACTATTGACATTGAGGCTGTCAAGAGGCTAAGATGGCCTTATATGTCCCCAGTTATTGTAGCTGTCATTGCAGCTATTTTTTTCATTTGGCTTGCATTTTTAACGTATCTTCTTTTGAGGCTTGCTTCGCAATATGCAGGTTTGACTAAGGATACGAGTAAAAAAACAGTCATGGGAATTTTAGAAACATTTGCAGACGAGTTAAGTATCGCAAAAAAAGATATTGCAAAACTATCAGAACAATGTGATAAGATAGAAAAAGAGAGTCAATTTCATATTCAAAAGGTTGGCCTTTTACGCTTTAATCCCTTCAATGATACCGGAGGGGATCAGAGTTTTATTTTGGCTTTAATTGATGCCAAAGAGACAGGAGTAGTTATATCAGGTTTGTATTCAAGATCGGGTACAAGGTGGTATGCTAAAAAAGTCATCAATGGAAAAGGTGTCGAACATGAGCTCTCTGAAGAAGAGAGAAAGTCAATAAGAATTGCAAAAGAAAACAGGTAATTTATGAAAAACAACAAACTGCTCATTGTCTTAGCTTCACTTGGTCTTTATCTCCTTTCAGCTGGCATTTCATACTCAATTTTTTCGGGTGGAACAGTTTCTGGAATTCTTTCTGGTCCAAAAACAGAAGCACCTACAGAGACAGGAGATGGAAAAAATGATTATGAAAGACTTGTATTTGACGAATCACTTCCTAAAACAGAAGAATGTCCACTCAACGGTAAGATGTATTCAAAGCAGCATAAAGAATGGTGGGAAAAACATCGACCACTCGGGGTGATGATTGAAAACCATCAAGAATCTCGACCTCAGTCTGGACTCTCATTTTCAGATGTTATTTATGAAGCAGTTGCTGAAGGGGGAATTACTCGTTTCCTTTCTGTTTATTACTGTGACGATGCTGGGCTAGTAGGTCCAGTTCGATCCGCTCGGACATATTTCCTTGATTTTATTTCAGAGTATGGTGATTTCCCAATTTATTCACATCAAGGTGGAGCAAATTGTAACGCCGAGACAGGATCTGGATGTGCAAATGGTGCAAAGGCAGATGCCGCAGGGCAAATAAAGAAATACGGTTGGTACAGTTATAATGATATTGACGGCTTATATATAGGGTTGCCTGTTTACAAACGTGATGAATCACGATTACCCAATGTTGCTACTGAACACACTGTTTATTCAACAACGACAAAGTTATGGAAAGAAGCAAAAGATAGAGGCTTGACTGAAAAAGATAGTGATGGGAACTCATGGGATGAGAATTTTAGAGAGTATAAATTTCAAAATGATATAAAGGAGAGTGAAAGACCTGTATCTCAAAAAATATCAATTGAGTTTTGGTCAAGTCAACCTAATTACAATGTCACATGGAGTTATGACTCAGCAACAAATGCTTATCTGCGTACAAACGCTAATGTAAAACATCTTGATAACAATACAGACGAACAACTTGCAGCAAAAAATGTTGTTATTTTGTATATGCAAGAAAGTAATGCAAACGATGTCTATCCAGGTAATCTCCATTTGCTTTATGGAACAAAAGGCAAGGGAGATGCAGTTGTTTTCCAGAATGGCGAAGAAATTGAAGCAACCTGGTCAAAGGCAGATAGAGAATCTCGAACGATCCTTACTGATTCATCTGGAAAGGAGATTTCATTTACTCGAGGAAAAATTTGGTTCACTATCGTTCCTACAGATAGTCCGGTTGTGGTTAATTAAGAGTAGTATTTGTATTCGAAGTGTGCTTTCCTCATTGCAAGAAATGCTTTTTTGCACTATAGTAATGACTACTGCCTTTTCAGTACAAACTGAACTATGTTAGCAGATTTAATTACCTCAAAATCCAGAACAACTCTTCTTAAAGTTTTTTTAGCAAATCCGTATGAAATGTATCACGTAAGAGAATGTGTACGTCGTACTGGTGATGAAATTAATGCAGTAAGACGAGAACTTCAATTTCTTGAGAAAAATGGAATTCTTCAAAAAGAACAAAGAGCAAATAGAGTTTATTATTCACTTGATAAAGAGTACCCATTCTATTTTGATCTTCTTGGGATTGGTGCCAAGACTATTGGACTTGGAGATGAAGTGATCAAAAATCGTCCAAAACTTGGTAAAATAAAGTATGCACTTTTCTCTTCTCGTTTTGTGAGGAGAATTAAGAAAAATCCAGATGATGTTGATTTTGTTGTCATCGGGACAATTGTCTTACCAGAACTTGCAGCCCTTGTACGTACAGAAGAAGGTCGACTAGGAACAGAAATTAATTATACAGCTATGACAGAGGAAGAATTCAAATTTAGAAAAAAAAGAAATGATCCTTTTATCGCAGGAATACTTGCTCAAGGGAGAGTTATGCTTCTTGGTGATGAAGAAAGTATGTTGACATGAAAAAGACATCACCACTTCTTATTATTTTTATCTCACTGGTGACACTGATATCTTTCCTTATTAACGTTCCAAATAGTATCAACATACCTTTTCTTTCAGACAAACCAGTTCAACTCGTAAATATTAATACGATTCTCAAACCTCTTGGACTTGAAAGAAATGTTGATTTTAGGAAAGGATTAGATCTTGAAGGAGGAACAAGTATTACTTTGGCTGCAAACATGAAGGAAATTCCTTCAAGTCAAAGAGAAGATGCTTTGGATTCTTCCCGAGAAGTTATTGAAAGACGTATTAACTTTTTTGGTGTTTCAGAACCAATAATTCAGACATCTACTCTTAACAATAATTATAGAATTATAGTTGAGATTCCTGGAGTTTCTGATGTTAATCAAGCTGTTAGTCTCATTGGTCAGACTGCGCAACTCTCATTTTGGGAAGAAGGAGAAGCATCTATCTCTGCTGAAGTTGCGAGTGAGTCGGCACGACCGTTTGGTGTGGATCAAATGCTAGGATCGAGTGCGAAAAAAACAGATTTGACAGGGAAAGACCTACAGAAAGCAGCTGTAACATTCAATCCCAATACTGGCCTGCCGCAGGTGCAATTGACATTTACACCTGAAGGCTCAAAAAAGTTTGCAGATATTACGCGTCGAAATGTGGGGAAAATCGTCGGTATTGTTCTAGATGATTTACTTATTCAATCTCCTAGAGTTAATGAG
>JAUPUR010000102.1 GCA_030917445.1 Patescibacteria group bacterium
ACTTAAAAAATGCACAAGTGAATAAGTACGCAGAAACAATGATGGGGAGAAGGCGATATGTTTTTGCTTTCCCAGGACAAAAGTTTATGGATAATGCAACAAAAAGAGTATTAATGAATTATCCGATTCAGGGAA
This sequence comes from Patescibacteria group bacterium, assembly GCA_030917445.1. Classification (GTDB taxonomy): domain Bacteria; phylum Patescibacteriota; class Microgenomatia; order Levybacterales; family UBA12049; genus JAUPUR01. The sequence continues at coordinate 136 of JAUPUR010000102.1, forward strand.
GTGCTGCTGAAATGACTAAGATTGCAATGAATAAAATTTACTATGAATTTTTGATAGAACATCCAGATGTTTTGATGCTTTTACAAATTCATGATGAGTTGGTATTTGAGATGGATGAAAAAGACAAAGAGTATAGAGAGAAAATAATTAAAGGAATACATGACATTATGGTAGAGGCATGTTCATTGACTGTTCCTGTGGAAGTCGGAGTTAAAACTGGAAAAAAATGGGGAGAACTTACTCTTCAATAATACTTACTTTTTCCGCAAGTTCTTCAATCCAGTATTCAATTCTATTTTCAGGGAGAAGAAGTGCTCTATTTGGTTTCATCTCTTTTACAAATTCTTCAGTATGACTGACAAAAAAAAGTGCCCCTTTGTACATTTTAAGTGAATCAAGAATAATTCGTTGTGAAAAAACATCAAGATAGGTTGTCGGTTCGTCTAGGATAAGAAGATTATGATTTTGCAGCATTAATAGAGCTATGGAAAGTCTTGTCTTTTCTCCTCCTGAAAGTGTCCCAATTTTTTGAGAGACACGTGATGAAGGAAAATTAAATCGAGCAAGAAAAGGACGAATTTTTGCTTCTGGCATTGGTGAGACTTCTTCAACTGTTTGGAGTACAGTGAGATCAAAGTTAAATGTCTCGAATTCTTGTGAGTAATATCCGATTGAGAGGTGTTGATCTTTTTCAATAGTTCCTTCAGTTGCATCTGTAATTCCCATGATGATTTTGATCAGAGTGCTTTTTCCTGCACCGTTTGGGCCAATCAGAGCAACACGTTCATTTTTATAAATACTGAAAGAAACATCAGCTAATACTACTTCATCGTTATAAATTTTTGTAATTCCTGAAACTTTCAACGGAATTTCACCTGTTGGAATTGGTTCTGGTAATTCAAGACGAATTCTTTTAATTTCAGGAGGAAGATCTGGAAGTGCTGCTTCAAGTCTTTCAATTCTTCTTTTGAGATTGGTTCGTGCTCTGACTCCTTTTTCTGATTTGTATCTTGCCATTCGCTCAAGACCTTTTTTCATCTGTTTGATATGTTTTTGTTCATTTAAAACTTTTCTTTTTAAAAGTTCATCGTGTTCTTTTTTTACCTTGGTGTAATGTGTGTAGTTACCACCAAACTCCTCAATTTTTTTTGAGAAAGGATCAATGGCAATAACTTTTGAGATATGAGCATCAAGGAGAGCAAGGTCATGTGAAATAATCAGAAGCGTTTTTTCATAATTTCCTAAAAAATCCATAATCCATTTTTTCCCGTCGGTATCGAGAAAATTTGTTGGTTCATCAAGCAGTAAAATATCTGGTTCTTCAATAAGTGCTCTCATCAGAGCGAGTTTTGTTTTTTGTCCACCGCTGAGTTTTTGAGGTGGGGAGGAAAGATCAAGATCTTGCATCTCAAGTCCATACATCATATTTTTTAGAATGTATTCTTCTTTTTTATTTTCCGGATCGACAAAGTCTTTAATAGTTTGTGCAGCATCAATATTTTTATCTCTTTTTACTTCTTGGGGCACATATCCGATTTTTCCAAAGGTATTAATTTTTCCTTCCTGTGGAAATTCTTCTTCAAGAATCAACTTGAGGAGTGTACTCTTTCCTGCACCATTCGGTCCCACTAACCCAACCTTGAGTCCTTTTCCAACAGTAAAAGAAATATTATCGAAGATTGGTCCGTGTCCATGTGAAAAAGAGAGATTTTTTGCTGTAATCATGAAGAGATTATGCCTGAGTTGCGTATCTTTTGCAAAAGATAGTAGCGACTTCTCCAAAATTTTAAAATTAAGAGAATAGTGATAATACTAATAAAAGTATAGAGAGGTGCAAAAAATGTGTTGCGAAGTGTCCCAAGAGTTTGAGGAGTTGTGTAGTGAAGAATAATTTTACTTAAAAAGGTAAAGACAATCAGATGCCAGACAAAAAGTTGCATAGAATTTTTTCCTAGATATTCTAAAACGTGATTTTTTTCAAGTTTGTGACTGAGGGAAATACAGGTGAAAATTCCAGCAAATGCAGCAGGATAAAAAAGAAAGATATTATCAAAAATATTAAGTCGCATATCAATTTGTCTGTTCGTTAGTGAAAAATTTATCATAGCAAGAACTAACCAGATTCCTCCAAAAATCAAAGTAAACTTGAGCGATTGTGAATGCACTAAGTGTTTTAATTTTCCTTGATAACTATTCCAAAAAAATCCAGCTGCAAAGAAGACAACTGCAGTCAATGATGTTTCAATTCCAAATGGTAATTTGAGAGAAGGAAAAAAATGAGAAATTATATAACCGCAAAATCCTAAAATTAAAATGGAAAGTACTCTATATTTTTTTTGTTCAAAAAAATGAGTGATGAGTGTGAATAAAATTCTTGTTGCAAAAAGACATGGAAGAAACCATAACACTACATTGTAAAAGAAATGTCCAAGTGCACCATTTGCATAAAGCGTGTGGTGAACTTGATCAAGAAGTGTGAAGAAAGAGATGCGTGAAAAACCAGTGACAAAAAGCCATATTATGTATCCAAGAGCTGCAAAGAGGAAGTAGGGAAGTAAAATATTTTTTATAGCTTTATTGATGTTTTTTAGAAGACTCTCATGATTTTTATGATGAAAGACGATACCTGATAGAAAGAAAAAGAGGGGAATATGAAAAGAATAAAAGAGATATCTGAGAGAATTTCCATCAAGTCCATGTCCATAAATAACAGTGAGAATGCCTATGCCCTTGCAGATATCGATCCATGAAATTCTTTGTGACATCTGCAAAGTATTTCAATTTGAGGAATTTTTGTCAATGAGTGGTGAGGGGTTTTAGTCAAGTGACTAGGTACCCCTCAAACCTTTTCGCTATTGAGTAGGGCGTTGTTGTCGCTCCATGTACTCTCTGCCTTTTCCGACGGTGATGTTGACTGGAATGCCTGCTTTGCAAAGCGGGCATTCTTCCTCGGTGTACGTTTCCATCGGAAGATCGAGAAGAACACGGAGTTTGGGGACTCCTATCGCTTCGGCTGTGACACCTCCACGATTGCAGAGCGCAAGGACAGTGGTCACATCTCCATCAAGAGTGCGGACAAGGTCGACGACTTTTTGTACTGACGAACCAGTCGTCAGGATGTCCTCGACAATGCAAATTGATTTTCCTGGAAGGAGAAGTTGATTGCCACGTTTGATCAGAAATGTTCCATCTTCTGCTTTTTCAGCGAAGATGAAAAGACTTCCGGTGTGGTAGGCAACTCTCTGTCCAAGAACAATCGCTCCGTAAGCAGGGGAGACAATGATCTCATGTCTGTTGACAATGACTGCAAGAAGTTCTGCGATCAGTTCGGTCTCTTCAGGATGCCTCGTTAGCGCGTCTTTGTTGACGTAGCTTCGCGAGTGGTTCCCTGAGGTGAGAACAAAGTGATCGTTGGTGAGAATCGCGCCCACCTCCTCAAGCGCTGTGAGCGCAATGTCTGCTGCTACTCTTTTAGTCATGGTTTTATCCTTTCCGCAGTGCTGATAAGATCTCTTCGGCAATTTTTTCGACCGCCTCAATTGGCGAGCCAATAACTGTCGGTGGTTGTGTGATTGGCCTGCCGATGACGAGGAAATCAGCTCCATTTGTGATTGCGGCAAACGGTGTAGTGACACGGATTTGATCGTTGGCACTTGCCCAATATGGGCGAATGCCTGGAACGATTCGAATCAGATCTTTGAACTGCTGCTGCTCCTTGAGTGTTGAAAGTTCTCGTGGTGAGCAGACGATTCCACTTGCTTGCGCGCGAAGCAGAATATCTGCAAAGTTAAGAACTTTTTCGTTTGGAGAGTCGCCATAGATTTCATGGCAATCCTCCTTGCTCAGGCTTGTGAGAACCGTGACGCCAATGATATGGCTCACGCTGGTGCTGGTGACAGCTTTTCGAACTCCATCAAGTCCAGCAGACGCATGGACTGTGACGAAGGTTGGTCGAAGATTGGTGAGCGATTCCGTGGCTCCAGCCATTGTGTTTGAGATGTCGTGGAACTTGCCGTCCCACATCAGCTTTCCCGTAAGCTTTTGTATGAGCTTGCGGTAGGCTTCGCATATCTTCATCATTCCCAGAGGGCTTTCAGTGGCGACACTGGTGAGCATCTTCTGCTGGAACTCAAGTCCCAGTTTGAATCCTCCCACATGGTCTCCAAGAAGGTCAACGAGATCAAGTGCTTGAAAGACATCAAGTCCATCAAGCGCGACGATGATACGATCATTTGGTGATCGAGGTTCGAGAAGTGACACTTTTTTTCCTTTCTCAATGTGCGAGTCCCGAACATATCGGGATGGCCAATTGGCCTAGTCGGAATAATACCATAGTGAGGAGAAAAGAAGAAAGTGTTATACTAGCTTCATGAATC
>JAUPUR010000001.1 GCA_030917445.1 Patescibacteria group bacterium
ACTCCTCATTTTGTTCTCCCCGTTCTTGATACACTTTTCGATAAATTTGACCTCGTTGGAGTCGTTACTGCCCCTGATGCACCAGTAGGTCGAGGGGAAGTACTTACCTCTTCTCCAGTTAAGAAAAGAGCGCAAGAATTATCTTCAGATATCCAAATTTTTACTCCAGGAAAATTAGATGCTACTTTTGTTCAAATGCTGCAAACATGTAACGCTGAACTTTTTGTTACAGCAGCATATGGAAAAATCATACCATCATCAGTCCTCTCTCTCCCTCTCCATGGCTCACTCAATATTCATCCATCTCTACTTCCAAAACTTCGTGGTCCCTCACCAATCCAAACAGCACTTCTTGAAGGGATTTCACAAAGTGGAATAACCATAATCAAGATGGATGAAAAAATGGACCATGGACCAATTGTTGCTCAATGGGAATACACATTTCATGATGAAGATACATTCAAGTCACTTCAAGATAAGATGTTTTTGGGTGCAGCAGAAAAAATCCCTCAAGTCATTGAAGATTTACTCGCTCAAAAAATTACTCTCGTAGTTCAAAATGAAGATCAGGCTACCTATTGTCAGATGATTACCAAACACAATGGCTTTATTGATCTTTCATCCCCACCAGAAAAACAGACACTGAAAAGGATGATTAGGGCTTATTATCCATGGCCAGGAGTCTATACGAAAATCAGAACTACACAGGGAGAAAAGATACTAAAATTATTACCAGATAACAAAGTTCAAGTGGAAGGGAAAAATATTGTAAGTGTCGGTGATTTCTTTAATGGGTACCCAGAACTTAAGCCTGAGCTTGAGGGGTTACTTCTAGAGTAGTTACTTCTTTATCAAATGCTGCAACTTTTTTATACATTCTCAAGCATTTTGTGCAAAGTCTAATTCTTTTTGTTGTTCCATCAACCACGACACGTGTTGCGTGAAGATTTGGTTTGAAAACTTTCACTGTTCGTCTTTTAGAGTGGGAAACGTTGTGTCCGTGAAGAACGCCTTTTCCGCATGATGCACATTTCATTGCCATAATTTTCTTCTTTGAATTGCTAGTATACTAAAAAATAGCTATAATTACAACAAGACTGACTACTCAACGTTTTTGATAATATTATTTACTACCGTTGGAATAAGTCTCATATATATTTTATGGAAGGAATTTTCAGTCCAGTTGGACTTCTCACACTTGGTATCCTCATTTACTCTGCAATTCTTCATGAAATTGCTCATGGATATGTCGCGGAAAGATTGGGTGATCCAACAGCACGTCTCATGGGCAGACTTACCCTCAATCCAAAACCACACATCGATCCCTTTTTAAGTATTATTCTTCCACTTTTACTTCTACTTTCAAATTCTGGAGTTATTTTTGGAGGTGCCAAACCAGTACCTGTTGACCCGTTCAACCTTAAAGATGGGAGAAAAGATATTGCCCTTGTTTCTCTCGCTGGGCCTGCAACAAATATTGTTCTCGTACTGATAGCAACATTAATTTACAAACTTTTTGGGCTTGGAGGACTCCAAATGACGACAGTTGGACTTATTGCTTCAATTGTCACTGCAACAATTATCAAAGTTAATTTGTCGCTTGCAATCTTTAACCTCTTACCTATTCCACCACTTGATGGATCAAAAGTATTTTCACTTCTTCTTCCTGAAAAAATTGCGGATACATACCTTTCTTTTGGCTCTGTAGGAACACTTATTCTTCTGCTTCTTATTATGTTCCCTATTGGTGGATTTTCTCTTATGAGCGTTGTGAGTAATCTTTATCTTTTCTCACTTTCTCTTCTCGGTCTCAGCTAAAGGAAAAGACTATAAACCTTGACACCTCATACCCTCAACCGTATACTGATGCTGCTCTTTGTTACTTGCGGAGATCGTAATATTTTTTCTCTACAAATCATAACTTTTGAGGTACTCTATATTCGCCATCTGGTGGATTGGAGGACAAGGTGGGGTTTTGAACCTTCGGGTAAAGACAGCCTCCCTATTTTTTTTCTCAGAGGAAATGAACGGTCTATTCCACGGTATGCAAAGAGCAGAATTTATTAAAAAGATCACAGAATTCTGTGATCTTTTTTTGTGATAGAGCATCTTCACTAGGGGTTGCTGGCAAAGGAGAGATTTTGATACAATGAACCCTACTGGATTTGTTTGGAACTAAAACAAATCTGTAAATGCGCGGTTACGCCGCTCGCGGTATTAATACCGGCGTCGCGCACCCTTATAGGGAAAGCGTTGGAGAAAATCGTGAGGATTGCTCCACGACAACGCCGACTTAGCTCAGTGGTAGAGCAGTTGTTTTGTAAACATCAGGTCATCAGTTCAAATCTGATAGTCGGCTCAGAACTCCATCCTGCTGGGTTGGCAGAGCAGCAATTGCACGTGGCTGTAGACCACGCGGCCGAAAGGCCTCCGGGGGTGCAAGTCCCTCATCCAGCACATCAAAGCGTATGGCGGAATATAATTCAAGCTATACGCTTTTTTTAAAGTTGCCGATGTGGCTCAGTGGCAGAGCACGTTCTTGGTAAGAACGGGGTCACGGGTCCGATTCCCGTCATCGGCTCACGTATTTCATTTCTGCCTCGGATTGTGTATAATATGCATCTAGAAGGAAAAAGCTATGGCAAAAAAAGGTGAACATCGAATAACTTTGGGTCTCAAATGTACTGTTTGCAAAAACAGAAATTATGTCACGACTAAGAATAAAATGGAGACACCAGAGAAATTAAAATTAAATAAATTCTGCAGTTTTTGTCGAAAAGTTACAGAACATACTGAAGTTGAAAAGCTAAAGTAAAATTTAAATATTTTAATAATACAACGACAAGCGCCAATGGCGCTTTTTTTGTATAATAAAGACAATTAGCTATTGGCTAATTTTAGGGGTGTGGTGAAACGGTATCACAGCAGTCTCCAAAACTGCTTTTCACGGTTCGAATCCGTGCGCCCCTGCACATTTACCACTTGTATATAAATATTTAAAATCTACAATATCCCCATGGCTATTGTTCCCTACCAACAAACACTTACTCACAGCTGCTTGGCAGCTTGTTTTTTAATGCTTCAAGAAAAAAACTTTACAGAAATTGATGAGAAAGAATTGGCAATGAATGGCTCTAGTAGAAAATATCCATTTTATATGGTTGGTATTTCTGCGGAGTTTATCAAAAAATATGATGGCAAAATTACGATTTATGCGGACAACAATTTCTTTACTGCCACCCTTCAAAAAGGAATTACGGGAGATAAAAAGATTAATGTTATTCATAAGAAAATAGACATGCATCTTATCTCTAAACTGCTTAAGAAAAAATCAATAATATGTCATATTGACGACCATGCACTTGGTGACTTCTCTCACGCATCCCACTTTATTATCCTAGAAAAGGAAAGTGAAAAATTTATAACTATTATTGACCCTTGGAACGGAAAGAAATATAAAATTAGTAAAACTAAACTAACTGAAGCAATTTCTGATTTAAAAAATCATATAAAAATGTGCCCACTTTTATTTTCAATTGAAACATAATCAGCTCTAACATAGTCAATTAAGGCCTGCAAATAGCCCTATAGTGTTGACCAGTTTTTCTTTTTTTGCTACACTTCTCCACATTATGACAGAAACAATTAGAACCCTACCAAAATTTTCACCTATTCGCACTTCAGTTGCTGAACAAGTACGTTTTGCGAGACAACTAGACCGATCTGGTGATTACATAACGACACGAAAATTAAGTAACTATATTGATTCATTCGCAGGTCTTACAGAGTTATTTAATCATATAAAAACCATTAATCCTCAAGGTACCGTATTAGATATCGGCGCTGGAAAAGCATTTGCAATATCCGAACTTAATATGTCAGAGATTGGAAATGGACTTGATTACTTAGCAACTGTTTTGACACGCCCTCAAAATGCATCTATACCTGCAGAGAAAATTATTAGCACAACTGCTGAGAACCTATTTGGTATTCCAAATGAATCAATTACGGGGATCCTTTCATGTTATGGGCTAGCTTACAGCGTTGCACCAGAACGCGTAATACGTAGAATAGATGAAGTACTAGTTGATGGTGCACCATTAAAAGCGACTTTTTATGGAAAGATACTATCACCCTCTTTACAAGAAGACTATCACGGGCTACAAGACTCGAGTAGATTCCTATGGGAATTAAAAAGATTAAATTATGACATTGCCACGCAAAAACATATGGCAGGTGAGATTGTTCTAGCAATAAAACCTGGTGGGAAATGTACCATATCAGCATCAGATTTATTAGCACAGGATGAAAAAATATATTGGGATAGTTTTCAAAAAGAAAAATAAATATTGGTAATTCAAATAACGAAACCCAACATAGTCACTCAGCCCCTGCACCAACCTTTAGGTTCAACAGTTATTTATACTCCTGACGAATCTTCGAACTTTGCTATAATTCAACCATGCATGATCAAAAGAAACTCTGGAATAAAGCCCACGAACAAGAATCTATTCATCATTACTCCACACAACCCACTAGCTTCTTTGAGGAAGTAAATAAAATCATCCCGCCAGCTTCAAGAATCCTCGAGTTGGGATGTGGTGTTGGCAATGATTCAATTGGATTTGCAGAAGCTCAACATACTTTAATCGCCACTGACTTATCAGAAGTAGCTATTGATAAAAATAAAGAACGATTCAAAAATATTCCTAATTTAAATTTCGAAACACTTGACATGAGTGAGCCTTTGAGGTTTCACGATAATGAGTTTGATGCTATTTATGCTAGGTTATCACTTCATTATTTTACTAATGAAGTAACAAGAAAGATTTTTAGTGAAATACATAGAGTTTTGAAGCCTAATGGTTACCTTTGCTTTATCTGCAAATCGACAAATGACCCCCTCTATGGAAAAGGAACAGAAATAGAAAAAGATATGTTTGAGCACAACGGCCATATTCGCCACTTTTTTAGTGAGGAATATGCAAAATCTCTATTAGAAAATAAATTCAAAATAGAAAAAATTGAAAGCGGAGATGAAAAGTTTTATGGTAATAATTCTGCCTTTGTGAAAAGTATTTCAAGAGCAATAAAGTAACTAAAAGCATATTGAGGCATTGTTGATGTTTTCCAATATCAAAAGAGTTAATTTTGTCACATAAAGTTCAGAGCTTACCAAAGGATGCACATTCACACCCGTACTTGCCAAACATCTTCTCTTCTGAAATACTTAAGATATGGAAAATCAAAATCCTCAAGGAGAACAACCAACTCCTCCATCTACCCCTCAGCCTGTACCATCAACTCCAAAAAGCAAACTCCCACTTATTCTTGCTGGCTTTTTAACAGTACTGATTATTGGAGGCGGTGCTTATTATTTAGGAATGCAAAATAATTCTCAAACCCCATATTCTCTTACACCAACTCCTACACTTATGGGAGAGTCAACAGAACTAACTAAAATTACTCCAACTCCCCTTCCAACGTCAGCTGTTAATGATCAAAGTGACTGGAAAACATTTACTGGAGATGATTACTCAGTTAAATACCCTGTTGACTGGACACAAACGGGTCCAAGTGATTACTTAAATACAGTTCAGCTCATTAACTCTCAAAAGACTGTCTCAATTACTCTTTCTAAAGGTCAATACCCGTATGGATTTAGTGGAAGTAATAACTCCACAACAAATGATATCTCAATTGAGATCGATGGCAAAACAATTCAAGCAAAAGAAATTGTATCAGACAAAGGTGCATATGTTGATTTCAAAATTGGAGAGTATCATATTCTTTATGGAACTGATTATCCAGCGGTTGGGACACAAGCATCTCTTACAGACTATAACCAACTCAAAGAAACAATATCAGATATTCTCAAGAGCTTTACCTTAAACAAGTAAATAAATTTATGAAGAAAAATTTACCCCTCATTCTTTCTGGAATCATAGTCCTCATTCTTGGAGCATATCTACTTAATGCAAAGCAGGCAAGCACTACCCCTTCTCAACTATCTCCTTCCCCATCAGCGAGCTCTCAACAATTCCTCACAGTAACGCCAGATATGGAAACCCTTGAAAGAGGTGGAAGTAGTTATACACATCCTCAAAATCTTTACACTTTTCTTTACCCAAATAATTACAAATTAGACGCTCCTGAAGATGGGATGATTACAAGAATTTATATGCAAGGTGCGACACAAAGAGGACAAACAGAGCTGTACGACGGTGCACTTTTTGTTGTCGAAGCAATTGATCTAAAAGGACAGACACTTAACGATTTTGTGAATGAACGAATAAGTGTATCGACTGCAGATGGAACATCCCAAATCATTGAAGAGAAAAAATCAACAATGCTTAATGTGTATCCTGGATTTACTTTTAAAATGAGAGGACTTGGTGAAGCAACCTATCTTTTCCTTCAAAAAGATACTACCTCCACCTCAGCAATAGGAATTACGTACTCAGTCTTTGACCCAGAAATGAAAAACTATCAAGAAGATATAAATGCGGTACTCAATTCATTTGAAATCCACAAGTAGTTACTCAAGTGTGTGGAGCATTCTCTCTGCTTCTTCTTTTCGAATAACTAATTCTTTATCAGTTGCGATTGTCAAAGCTTCTTGTGCGTACTTC
>JAUPUR010000103.1 GCA_030917445.1 Patescibacteria group bacterium
ATTATGAAGCACTCGGAGGAATAAAACCCATTGCTTCTTCACCAGTCACGCAAACACTTCGTGTATCTTCTCATACAGTGACTGACACACATTCAAATGTCCCATCTCTCAAATCATCTCCTGCTACATTTGGTGTGGTCAATGCACCTCAAAATGACAAAAAAACACCCTCTCCTGACTCAACCGAAAAAAAAGGGTCACTGATGAAAAAACTCCTTATTCTCATTGGAATTCCACTTTTCGTGATTGTCTATACAGTAGTCTGGATCGTTGTCTTTGGAGTTGAACTTCCCTTTTTAAGTCTCTAAGCTTCAAGTCTTGCGAGTACTTCGTCAAATGTTAACAATTCTGAATTTTCACTTGTTCGTTCTTTCCACTCTATTTTCTCTCCTGTTTTTTGACTGACCACAAGTCTGACAGGAATACCTATCAAATCACAGTCAGCAAATTTTTGTCCTGGATTGAGATCACGATCATCAAAAAAGACCTCAATATTTCTTTCTTTTAACTTCTTATATATTTCTTCTGCATGATCTATAAGACCAACTAAATGCACAGCAAATGGTGCAACCTGTTTTGGCCACACAATACCTTTATCATCATGATGGGTTTCAACAATTATCCCCATATTGCGTGATATACCAATTCCAAAACAACCCATGACAGGGTATTGTTTATTTCCATCTCTATCAGTAAAGGTTAAATCAAAATTCTTACCATATTTTTGACCCAGATCAAAAACATTTCCTGCTTCTGATGCACGGGCTTTTTTTAATGAAGAATTACTACATGACGGGCATGACTCTCCTTCATTATTTTTTGCAATCTCAACATTCACACAGTAATCACACGACTCACAGTATAAAATATCATCCTCTCCAGCATCAGTCAGAACCATAAATTCATATGAAATCTTTTCAGTAAAATTTCCTCCAGATGCTTCTGTAACTTTTGCTGTCAAACCCATTCTTTTAAATGCTTTCAAATATGCTTCTTTAACAGTTTTATAAAATGCATCAAAATCCTCTTGGTTTTCATGAAAACTATACATATCTTTCATCAAAAACTCACGACCACGAAGTATTCCTGATTTTGCTCGGAGTTCATCACGATACTTCCAATGTGATTGATACACAGCTTTTGGAAGATCCTTGTATGAAGTGACGTACTGCATGACAAGTGGAGTAACAACTTCTTCTGCACTTTGACCCAACACATATTCTCGCTCAGTTCGACTTTGAATCTTGAAAAGAACATCAACACTATCCCATGCACCTGTCTTTTCCCAAATTTCTTTTGGATGAAGTGTTCCCATGAGTACTTCTTGCCCACCAATTGCATCCATCTCTTCTCTCACGATTTGCTCAATTTTTCGAAGAACTCTCAATCCAAGAGGTAAGTAACTATAAACACCTGCCATCAATTGATCCACAAAACCAGCTTGAGTCAATAATTTATGATTTATTGTATCTGCATCTTTTGGGGCTTGTCGAAGAGTTTTTGAAAATAAATGTGAATATCTCATTGAGTGTAAGTATATCATTTCTTACTTTCGTTGTATAATCAACCTCCTATGGAAAGACGATCATATTTTAAATTTAAATGGGAGCATGATGAAGTTGTTGAAATGAGTATCGATAAAAATGCTCTCCAAGAAATTGATGCACAAATTGCACTTCAAAACGCCTATACGCGAGATAGAGAAATTTTACTCATGCAAGGAGGAAGACAAGTCACTTTCAATCCTGAAAGAAAAATTTTTCAAAGACCCAAAAAAATGCTTGATGCAAATGACATTAAAAGTATAGCTGAACTTGCAGATAATCGTGGTTATGGATTGACGGAAATAATTATAAGAAAAAAAAAGTAATTATTTTTTCTCAACTTTATGCCCACCAAATTCATGCCGCAGGGCTGCGACCATTCGAGCAGCAAATGAACTCCTGACATTTTCATCTGTTTTTGACCGTCGTCTAAAATCAAGTGATTGATCAATATTTTCGGCAAATACCCCAACTTCTTTTGCCTGATTAACTGTCCACTCAGCCTCACCTGTCGCATCTATCACACCACTGAGCTCTGATAGATCATGATCTTTCTCTAGTGCATCTTTTGCACACTCCATCAAAAAACTTGTAACAATTGTATTTTTTTGCCATAAGTTTGCAGTTTTAAGAAGATCAAGTGAGTACGGAGCTTTCTCAAGCACACCAAATCCTTCACCAATTGCCTGCATCATCCCATACTCTATACCGTTGTGAACCATTTTGACAAAATGCCCCGCTCCTCCTTCACCAAAATACTCATACCCCCCATGTGGCTGCATTAATGTTTCAAAGAGAGGTTTTAATTCCTCATATGCAGACTGATCTCCTCCAATCATCATTGGATACCCATTTTCAAAAGCTTTGACTCCGCCACTTACTCCAACACCAAGAAAACGTATTCCTTTCTGACTCAAATCTTCATATCTTTTCTGTGTGTCTTTATAAAAAGCGTTTCCACCATCAACAATAATGTCTCCTTTTTCACAATACCCTTCAACTTCTTTCAAAATATTTTCAGTCGCCTCACCTGCAGGAAGCATAAGCCAAACAATTTTAGGCGACCCAAGTGTTACAACAAGATTTTTAACGTTTTCTGCAGCCACAAATCCATCACTCTTTCCAGTATCTTGAAGATGCAAACGGAATTGTTCCACAACCTCAGGAGATCTATTCCATGCAATCACAGTATGACCTCCTGCAAGAAGTTTTTCAGCCATACGGGTACCCATTTTACCAAGACCAATAAATCCTATCTGCATATCATCCTTAAATTATCCTTCCACACTTGTCTTCGCAATGCTCGCAAGTGAACTCCTTCACTTCGTTCTGTCCGTTCCATTTTACCAAGACCAATAAATCCTATCTGCATTTTATAGCCACTTCCTTCCATCTTTCTCAATGAGCTCATGAGCAGCTTGCGGTCCCATACTTGCATCTTCATAAACGTATACTGGTAGATCTGCTTTTTCCCAGCCATTAAGAATATGAGTTATAAATTTCCATGAACTCAAAAGCTCATCAGTTCGATTAAATAACATCTGCTCACCTGCAAGGATATCCATCAATACTTTTTCATAAGCATCTGCACCTTTTTTTTCAAAATGATCTTTATATGCAAATTTCATTTGAACGGGTTCAAGGGAGAGACGTGTTCCTGGTTTTTTTGTTATAAATCTCATCTGAATTCCTTCATCTGGTTGTATACGTATTGTTATGACATTGCCAATCTCTGGACAACCATACTCTTTAAAGAGAATATGACATGTTTGTTTAAAAACAATACTAATTTCTACAATATCCTTTTCCATTTTCTTTCCTGCACGAGCATAAATAGGAATAAATTTCATTCTCTCATTACTCATAAAAAATTTCATTGCAACAAAAGTCTCAGTCTTTGAGTCATCTGCTACATTTTTCTCACTTTTATAACTCTGATACTGCCCTCTCACTACTTGATCTGCCATATTTTCTTCACTAACTGACTCTATTGATTGTATTGCCTGAGCTCGTGCATCTCTCACATCTTCTTTTGTAAATGATCGAGGTTGTTCCATTGTGACTGCAGCGACAAGTTGTAAAAGATGATTTTGTGCAACATCTCGTAGATTTCCTACGCCATCAAAAAATTTACCCCTTTTTCCAATTCCATTTTTCTCACTAATTGTGACTTGAATATGATCAATATATGAATTGTTCCAAGTGGGTTCAAAAATACCATTCGCAAAACGAAACGCCAACATATTTTGCACATTTTCTTTTCCTAAATAATGATCGACTCTAAAAATTTGCTTTTCATCAAAGATCTCTGCCAATTTACTATCCAGCATTTGAGCTGTTTCAAGATCTTTTCCAAACGGCTTCTCAATTGCAACTCGTGTCCATTTACTACTACCTTGACCACATCCTTCTGAAAGTTTGGTTGAAGATAATTTTTCTAAAATAATATTGTAATTATCTGGCGGAGTTGCTAAGTAAAAAAGTCTTGTGACACATGACTTCATCTCCTCATCAATTTTCTCAAGTCTTTTGATAAGCGAAAGATATCCAGCATCATCTTGAAATTCTCCTTGTTGATAAAAAAGATGTCGACTAAAATCACCCCACAATGTATCATCCTCAAGGCCATAATAAGACCTCAAATCCTCATCACTGATATCTCTTCTAGCAAATCCAAAAATATAAAATTCTGATGGCAAAAGTCCATCTTTAAAAAGTGAAAAGAGCGAGGGAATCAATTTATGGTGCGCCAAATCACCTGTAGCACCAAAAATAACCATAACAAAAGGAGACATAGAACTCATTATACAAACACAGCGCTCTTTAGCAAGGGGTTACTTCTTTGATAGTATTATACTTTTTGATCAGTAATGAAGATTGTTCTTCGAGCTATTTCAGGTCGTCTAAAAAATCTTCCAGGAACTTCTTCCTCTGGTCCATCAGAAAAAACTAACTCAAGTGCGTTCTTTTTATCCTCACCAAAGACAAGCACTATAAAAAGATCTAGCATTGAAAGACCCATAAACGTCATTGTTATCCTCTCTTTAAATGGTCCTTTCAAATCACTAAATGAACCAACAAGACTCCCTGGATGAACTGTTGTAAAAAGCGGGTTTTCAAATGCTTCTATCGTTGAGGCAGTTGATCCTTTTCTATTCCCCGCGATGCCTGCGGTATGCCCATCAAGTCCGATCCCTAAAATTCCCACACTTTTAGGGAATCCGGCAAAAAGATATTTCAAAGTCATATCATAATTTTTCGCTGTCTGATCAAGATCTTTTTGCTCTTCAAGGAGAATTGGATAAAATGGTACTCCTTTTTCAGACAACATCGGTAAAAGACCAGTGTCTTTTATCATTTTCTCATTACTATTGTTATGAAATTTACTGCCATATCTTTCATCAATCAGTGCAAGAGCACCCGGAAATAATTTTTGGTCTTGAGCTAAATTTTCATAAAGACCTTTGGGGGTTCGTCCTCCAGAGAGGTACAGTACAGTTTTTCTATCTGCAATTACTTGGAGAATTTCTTTTGTTAATTTAAACCCTTCATAAATAAGAGGAACACGTATAACCGTAATGCCCATTTTTTCATCAAAAAGAGCATGTTGATCTGATAATATCTTTTTTATTTCATCCATATCAATCTATCACCTAAATATTGGCAGAATTAAAGAGGAGCAGACGTCTCAAAAGGGTATGATACACATGACTCATTTCCTGTCGATGATATCATACACATCTCAAATCCTTGTAAGTCATCGCTGGGTGTATAACGATATTCAAAACCACTATCTTCCTGAGTTGGAAGACTCTCAACATACTCCTTTTCAACTAGGTCTTCAAGACTCTGTGGAAATGCTTTATTTTCAGCATAATATTGCAATACACCTGTATAAACCTGTGTTTGAATTGCTTCAGGATTACCGATTTGTTGATCCTTTTGCATCATCATTTGTTCCTGAAAAACTTCTTGGCCAAGTGTAATGAGTTTTGGAACTGCAATGACAGAAGCAACAACAAAAAGAATAAATCCTGCAATTGGTACAAGAATATAAAGTCTTTTATTTCCTGCAGGAACTGTCTTTGGTTCTTCAGTCAAACTTTTAAGATGCTTGTACATCACAAATGCGTAAGCAATATAAAAAGGTCCTGCCAGGAATGAAAGGAGCTCAATAAATCCTTGAATGTAAAGTTGTTGATCACCTAATGAACCAGAAACTGCACTCAAAATAATAACCGGAATATAGACCGCGATCCAACGCCAGATCACTCCCCATATTCTTCCTCTGACAAGTTCACGACTCGTATGAAGTGCAAGAAGATTTTTCTTATTTTCATTGACAATAATATACTGACTAAAAGAAAACCATATGGAAAAAAGAATACCAGGAAGTAAAAAGAGTAACATTCCCCCACTGACAAGAAGACTTGAGAGTGCACCAGTAATAAGCATCACACCAATATACTTTCTTGCATGACGAAGAATTTCTTTAAATGATACTTTTTCTTTGCCGTTGACACTTAGTAACCATGCGGCTTGTAACCACGCTGACAAATAAATGAGTGCAACCGCTACGACAAGCACAAGAATAGCAATACTAATTATAAAAGGAATAGACTGGAAATTAGCTCCTGTTGCAAAATAAATAACTCCCCCAACAAGTGCTGCAGCAATAAAAATCCCTACATAAAAGAGAATTGTTGCAAGAAAAATCCCAGCAAATACCCAAAATCTTGCTGTGTAAATTTCCCAAGCTTCTTTTGCAAGTGCAATTGGGCCTGGAAAAATTTTAGTTGATGTTGATGTACTCATTTCTCTAAGTCAAGCAGTTGGCAGTGGAATTGTCAAATACTATTTCACAATAAATTGAAAAACATCTTTGAACGTAACAAGAACAATAAGTGACAATAATACAACCATACCTATCGTGTGCGCAAGTGCCTCAAACTTTGGATTTACTTTTTTCCTTGTAATTCCTTCAATTAAAATAAAGAACAAGCGACCGCCATCAAGTGCAGGAATTGGTAAAATATTAAAGACAGCAAGCGAAAGGGATAATAGTCCCGCAAGATTGAGAACCTGTAAAACTCTTTCTTTTACATTTGGAATTTCTACAATTGTTCCTACGAGCGAATAAATTCCCACAGGTCCTGCAACTCCTTCACTCAAAGCTGATGCGTCTTTTTTCTCAAACGAAACCTTTACCAGCTGAGCCATTAGATCAAAGTTATAACTCATTAAATTATATGGGTGAATAAATCCAGAAAATATTTTTTGCATTGGTGTCTCATAACTCAGCACAGCTGTTTTCATCTCCAAAAGTCCAACACCTACAGCGCCTTGAGAGGCAGTTGGATTTTCTCGTGGAATGACATTTTTTACGACCGTCTCACCTGTTTCAGGAACGATCATCTCAATCTCAACTTCATTTCCTTTTGCACTTTTTACAATAGTTGAAAATTCCTGCGCACTCACTATATCTTTATCGTTGACAGCAACCACACGAACAAATTCAGGGAGCGCTGCTTTTTCTGCAGGTGAACCTTTTTCAATTGTTGAGATATATACGTCGTTCTTGACGGTATCATTAACTCCTTTAAAATCATGATTGTTTAGCAACGGTAACTCTGTCTTAAATCCAGAAAGTCCTAGAAAAATATAATAAATAACGACAGCAAGAAAGACATTCATCACGACACCTGCGAGAACAACTGCTGCTCTTTGATGAACTGGTCGAGAAAAAAATGCTCTTTTTTTATCTTTTGCAGAAATTTTTTCGCTTGGGTCTTTGACATCAAGTCTTCCTCCACCGGCTTCATCTTCACCAAATAATTTCACAAAACCTCCAATTGGAAGTAAATTAATTGAGTAAAGTGTTTCACCTATCTTCTTACCCCAGACTCGTGGTGGAAAGCCATACCCAAATTCTTCAACTTTTATTCCTAATTTTTTTGCGACAAAGTAATGACCAAACTCATGGATAAGAACGAGGACAGATAAAATCAGAAGAAAAACAAGAAGTGTAACTAACATAGAAATATGATTATAGCATGGAAATGGGATAATAAAAGGAGAGATTAGATTTGAAGAAGTTCTTCTTCTTTTTGATGACCAATAGAGTCAATAGTGACAATCGTGTCATCAACTATTTTTTGAATTTCTTTTTCAATTCTTTTTTCTTCATCTTCCCCAAACTCTTCTTTCTTTACTTCATTCATTGCTTCTTGACGAGCTTGTCTCACCATGATTTTGCCATTTTCAAGTTTTTGTTTCATCATCTTAATCAACTCTTCACGGCGTTCAGTTGAAAGTTGTGGAATATTGATGCGAAGTATTTGTCCATCATCGACAGGGTTGAGCCCACTTCCCGCTTCCATAATTCCTTTTCTGATATCTTCACGAGTTGATGGATCAAAAGGAGAGATCACCAGAGTTTGGGCATCGGTTGTCGAGATTGTCGCAAGTTCGATCACCCGAAGTTTGGTCGAACCACCGTAAGTCACAATTTGAATATTCTCTACAAGTGCACCATTTGCACGTCCCGTACGAATAGAACTTACATCTGTCTTGATAATTTCCAAAACTTTGTGGATTTGTTGTTTGAGGTTATTTGTAACATCCATACCGTTATTATAGAGATGAAGAAAAGAAAAGCAATATCTAAATTTTAGATAGCGAGGCGCTTGAACTCTCGAACCGTGATATTTTCTCCAATTTTACCAATGACTGATTTGATAACTTGCTCAATTGTCTGACCTGCATCTCGAATATATGCTTGTTTGAGAAGATCATCGACACTTTCAGGGTTCATTGCAGCAATATGCATGCAAAGCTCTCTTGCAAGCGCTTTAAATTCATCAGTTTTTGCTACAAAATCTGTCTCACAAGTCAACACGATGAGAACTCCAACCTTTGCACCATTGTGAATATACGCTTCAACAACACCTTGTGATGTTTCTCGATCTGATTTTTTCTCAGCTTTTTCAAGACCTCTCTTTTTCAGCCATTCTTTTGCCTTGTCATACTCATTTTCTGTTTCTTCAAGAGCAGCACGACAATCAGCGATTGATGCTGAAGTCTCAGCTCGAAGTTTTTTTAGTAATTCAATATTTGCCTGTGCCATAGTGTTATTTTGTTGCTTTCGCTGCAGTTTTTTTAGGAGCTTTTTTCTCAACAGTTGCTTTTACCTCTTTTTTTACTTCTTCTTTCTTTTCTTCAACTTTTTCAACTTCTTTTTTTGGAGCTTTTTCTTTCTTTGGCTCTTCCTCAGGCGCATTCATTGCTTTTCTTCCCTCAATCCATGCATCAACAATATGATCAACAATAAGTTTGACAGAACCAGCAGCATCATCATTTGCAGGGATTGGATAATCAATAATTGATGGATCTGAATTTGTATCAGTAATTCCAACAATTGGTATATTTGTTGCAAGTGCTTCACGTACAGCTAAGTCTTCTTTATGAGTATCAACAATAAAGACTGCACTTGGAACTCCAGGCATTTCCAAGACACCCCAATAAAAACTATCCAGTTTGATTCTCTCTCGTTCCATAAGTGAAATTTCTTTTTTTGTAAATCGAGCTTTTTCTGAAGGGGTTGTCATGAATTTTGTGAGGTCTTTTAATTTCTTAAAATTCTTAGAAACTTCTGAGTAATTCGTGAG
>JAUPUR010000104.1 GCA_030917445.1 Patescibacteria group bacterium
AAATCATCTCCATGCTGAGATATTTGATCCCATACAAAGGCTGATAAATCTTCGCGTCTAAATGGTGGTTTCATCCCAGTTGAAGCAACCAAACTTCTTAAAATATCAGAAGTCGAAAGTGGCAAAAAACCCAACTCCTCTTGGAGAATTGCACCAGCAGTATCTTTTCCTGATGCTATTGCACCTGTCACAGAAACAATAGGCATTTTACCTAAAATTTCATGATGAGGCTCGAAGTCAGGATGATATTTTCTCAGTTCACTCATCAGGGAAGTATAGTAAAAATGAAGAAAATTATCAACTATAGGACTAAATTAAGGCTTCCATCCTTCATATGCATAATAATTTCCAGAATTCTCAACGCAAACAAAAGGTGTGTCTTTTCTCATATTTTCTGCATGACCTGAGGAATTGATCCACTGAGTAACCACGCCTTTGTAGTCAGCGTTCATTGCGATATTCTCAGTAACCGATGAATATGATGAATAGGGTAGGGAATTGTTATTAATTCTCTCTCGAAAACCATGGTGGTTAAAGCTAGAAACAATTTCTTTTGCACGTGTCCGTGCAAAAGCACAAACATCTGTCTGCGTTTGTACAGATGAAAGTCCTTGCGAAGCTCTATATGTATTTATTTCATTCATTATAAATGCTTGGACTGTAATTTGTTGTGCTACGGCCTGAGTAGGAGAAATTTGAACTTTTTTAGTAGATACAGGAAGAGGAGTAGCGGTAGGGACTAAAGTCGGAGTTGACGTTGGAATTCGAATCGGAGTTGGAGTTGGTGATGGTGTTGAAGTTAAAGAAGGAGTAGGTGTTCGAGTTGGTTTGGCTTTTGATGCCACAATTTTAGTAGGGAGAGGTCTTTTATTTCTTGACGTGGTTACTGCACTTTTTTTATTGACTGTACTTACCCCTTTTACTTCTGCCTCAGCTATTTCAACATTATAGACAAGTGCATCCGCACGAACGAATACTATAAGAGAAAGACTGCAAATAAGTGAAAAACAAATCCCAAAAAAGAAGAATGGAAGCATTTTCCGCATCGAAAATACAATACGAAAGAATGTATTATATTGTCAAGCCTTCTGATGAATATTTGTTTCGAAGGAGATCAAAACTTCTTTTTGTTATCTCTGGGTATGCAAAAGTTGCACCATCTTTTTCCACTCTTACAGGATCTTGATACTCAATTGGAACACCTCGTAAAGTGAACCAGTCTGTCACATGTCTGATAAGAGAAATCTCAGCTGACGCTCCTCCTGAAATACCTACTCTTCTCACACCATCAAACCACTCTCTCTGAATATCTCCTCCTGTATTGATAAGTCGAGCAGGAACACCTAATTGCTCACCAAGGTGCGCTAACATTTTTGAGTTGTGACTTTTTTGCGATCCAACGACGAGGATACTATCGACACCTTCTTCAAGTACTAACTTCTCAACAGATTCTTGTCTATTTGTTGTTGCATAACAGAGATCTCCTTCTTCCTCATCGTTCCCTCGTCGAGCGACGACCTCAATATCTGGGCGTGCTTCTCTAATAGTATGAATTCTATCTCGGGTATCATAGATACCAAGTGTCGTTTGTGTCACAATCTCAATATGCTCTCCCTTGACGTCAGGAATAGTATGAACATCACTTTCTTCAAAAATAACATGCACACTTCCAGGACGTGCTTCTTCTGCAAATCCTCTAATACTTTCGGTTTCTGGATGATTTTTTGCACCAATGAGAAGTACTGTTCCACCTGAATTTGCAATTCTTTGGGCTTTGTCCTGCTGTGTTTTGACAAGTGGACACGTAGCATCAAAAACCAACAGACCTTTTTCCTCTGCAATTCTATAATGATCTGGTGTAACACCGTGAGCAGAAAAAACAGTCGAAGCTCCATCTGGAACTTGACTAAAATCATTGTGAAAGACGATAACACCTTGGTCAATAAAATACTGCATAGAAATATCATTGTGAGTGAGAGGATGATTGACATAGATAGGTTCTCGCCCTTGAGTAACTGAAAGCATCTCAAGAACAAGCTTATTTGCCATATTCACGCCAGCGCAACCTGCAATGTTTCCGGCTACAACTGCTTTTTCAACAGAGAGAGGTTTTTCTCCTGTTTCTGGTCTTTCTAGAACAGGAAGTCGAGGGTATAAATTAAGTATTTCTGTTCGCATGGAAGAGATTATAGCAAATAATTAAAGGCCACTATTTGAAAGCATTTCAGCCTCTGTCAGTGGAGTAAATACTGGAGTGAAGAAATCATTAAATCTCAATATAACTTCACGAGCAAAAAGTGCGTTAACCAATGATCCTGTGTGAATCCCATCGTCAAGAAAAAAATGACGAGGATTATCGCTGGGAAGAGTATTAATAAGTGTGATACTTCCAACTCTGACTTTTTTATCCTCTTGATCTAAAAGACTTTCATAAAATTCATTAATATCAATGACTGTACCTTCAGATTCAGTTAAAAGAGTCTTTAGATCAGTATTGATATCATTCACCACTTCCGTTACTTTTGCTCTTCTTAGTGGATCTGGATAAGTAATACGGATCACAGGATTTCGTCCCCAGTCGGGAATAGTAACTAAAATAATTCTTACTTCACCACTCGACTGAACTGTCTGAATGGCTGTTTTAATACCACTCACCACATCATTTTTCTTTCGAATTACATCTGCCTCTATTAACGATTCATTATAGATAGCGTCGTATCCAGTTGGATGAATGGGTGAAAAATCATTTGTCCCAATAAAGATGACTACTGCATTAACCTTTTTCTCTTTTACCAACTCAGCAGCACTTGCGTGCTGACCACTCTCAATCATACTCAATGTAGTCGCTCCTGATCGAGCAAAGTTATAGGCAAAGCCAGAGCGTCGTGGTTCCTCAAAAGTTCCATTTTCTCCGACATTTATTTCTCGCAGATCTACAAGATGCTCAACCCAATTTTTGGTCGTCGACGCATATGTCAATCCACGACTGTCATCAGCTCTATACTCATCTGATTGACTGTCTCCAAGAACTGCAAGTCCTTTAAATTCAAGTGGAGTGGGTGAAACGGCTGGGGAGAGAAATCTCACAAGATCCACCGCAAGCTGTG
>JAUPUR010000018.1 GCA_030917445.1 Patescibacteria group bacterium
AAGACTTGTCATCTTTCTCAAAAAATAGGTATAATAAATTATCCCCGGGTTGATTCAAGTATTGTTTCTGCAGTAAGGCGGATGTTTTTTCTATGGAAAGATTTGATCGTAAATCAATTAAAGTCACGAGTGTTACTGACGCAATCAAAGCACATAAGGCAGGTCTTGAGGTTGTTTTTGATGGGGTCTGTCCCCCAGAGCCAATCGATATCGATAGTCAACTATCAACAGCAAAACCTCAATCAGAACAAGATTTTACTGCTACTTCTGATATCCAAACAATTCCTGATACCGATCATGAAGTTGCAGACAGAATTATAGACTGGTTTATCAATGGAGGAACACCTCCTCTCGATCACAGTATTATCCCTGAATCTCTCCAAGCACCCAAGGTTCTTGAAAATGGAGTTACTCATTTTCCAGGAGTCATTTCAGCAATAGATGAACTTACTCAAAGTAACGTCGACACTCAAGAATTTGCCATACAGACAACACCAGAAGTCTCTAGAAAAAAACCTCTGGAAAAATTTAAAACACTTTTTGTGGGAAGAAAAAGAGCACAATTAACTGAAGGTACCGCAGACTAACTTTGTTTTCCCTGACTCTCAAACATCACTTTTAACTCATCCACTGATGTCGCGTCTTCAGGTTTTTTATCAGCGTCTCTAAATCTCACCAGTCGTGGAAAACGAAGTGCGTACCCTACTCCTTTAGATCCATTATTAATTTCCATTCCTGCCGTATGGAGAGGACTTCGAGTTATCTCATCAGCCAGTACCTCAATCACAATCTCCGGCCTTACCCAAACAGAAGGCACTATATTAGAGATTACACGTGCTGGTTTGTGTGTCATCTCGTGTCCTCGTGTCTTTTCTTTGATACTTCTCCATTCCTCATCGGTAAGACCAGTTCCGATTTTTGAAACAGTCACAAAGGCATCACTTTCTTTATCATAAATTCCAACAAGAAGTGCACCTGCACCAAATTCTGTTCGCTTCCCTCTACCCAAAATATATCCTAAAATAACACAGTCAATTGTATCGTTGAGCTCACCGCTTGAGTGTTTTTTCAACTTAACCCAATTAAAATTTCGCCCACCTGCTTCATAAAGTGAGTCCACTTTCTTTACAACAATTCCTTCAAGACCTTTTGAGAATGCATCATCCAACATTAACTGCATTTCTTCTGGAGTTTGTAAGATCACACCTGGAGATGGAATAAGTATATCTTCTCCCTCGATTAACTCTTTCATAATTTCTCGTCTCTCAAGGAGTGGCGTATCAATGAGTGATTTTCCATCAGCATACAGAACATCAAAAACAAATGCTTTCAAAGGAAGCTTAAGGGCAACCTCATCGATATTATGTTTACGACGTCTTTTTGTTGTTTCCTGAAAGGGAAGAAATTCCTCAGATTCTGGTTGATAAGCGAGAGCTTCAGTATCGAGAATAGCTGTTCTTGCCTTTATTTGCTTTCGTGCTCCCTCAATAAGTTCTGGAAACATATGAGTCATATCTTCAAGATTTCTCGAATACATTGAGATATCATCACCATTTTTATGAATTTGCACCCTAAACCCGTCATATTTATACGTTGAATGAATACTCTCTCCCATTTTTTCAAATACTTTTTGGGGATTTGGCAAACGTTCACAAAGCTCTGAGCGAATTGGACGACCAACAGTTACTCCAAGCTTTTCAACCTCTTTTAGCCCACCTTTTACTAAAGTTCGTGCAATCAAACCCAGATCAGACGTTTCATTATATGCTTTTTCAAGAAGTTTTCTTTGTGTTTTGTCCCCCAAAATTGCAGTAGCAAGACCATCAAGTACTGTTGGATCTCCCACTCCAAGCCGAGTATTTCCAAGCGCAATTCTCACAAGATGTTTGACAGAATTTCCATCAAGTGTTGTTAAAAGCTCCGAAAGCATTGTTGTCTTCTTTTCAACTGATCCCTCACCTGATGTCTGAGCAATCTCAAGTAATTTTTCAAATACATCCCCGATCTCAATTTCATTCCCCTGAAAGAGATTCTTTTTATACATACTTTGAGCAACAAGACCAAGATCTCCTTTTTTTCTATCTTCACTCAGAACATCCTCTCTTTTTTCAGAAAAAGCTAAAGCAATACTTGTTGCAACCATTTTGTCAGCCATACCAAGTTCAATGGGAGCATAAAAAGGAGCTACTCTCCCCTGCATCAAATAAATAACCTTCTCGACCTCATCTTTCTGAAGTTTTTTAAAAAGATCAGAGATAATGTCGATGAGAGAAAGCCGAGATGATGTCTCTTCTAATTTTTCAAAATATACTGAAAGTTCGTTAAATGTCATATCTTATACCATGATGTATTTTGCCGCCTTTGTTTTTCCAACTTTTTTTACAACTCCGCGTGTAATCAGACTCTTCAATTCATTAAGTACCGTATCCTCAGAGACAAAAGGAAAGAGGCTTTTAAAAGCGCTATTTTGCAAATATCCTGTCTCTTGAATATATTCGATGATTTTAAGTTGCCTCTCACTTAAAAGCAAGGGTGCTCCTCCAAGTTTTTGCTTAAGTTTTCCATCAACAGAGATTCTCTCAACTCTCTCTCTCACCTTTGTTAACTCAATCGCCAAGCCTTCAGTAAAGTACTCAAGCCAAAGTGTCTGATCTCCATCACGCAAAGCAACAGTCTTGAGTGCTTCATAGTAGTCCTGAGCATTTCGATCAAAGTATTCTTCAATTGAAAAAAAGCGCCGAATATCATACCCCTCTTGATACAAAATAAGTGTTGAAAGAAGTCTCCCTACTCTCCCATTTCCATCAACAAAAGGATGAATTCGCACAAATTCATAATGAACAACTCCTGCCTTCAAAACTGAGTGAATGTCTTCAGTACTCGAGGTATTTATAAATGCAGATAAATGAGCAATCAACTGAGGTACGTCAGCAAATGCTGGTGGCCTAAATGAGACATCACCGGTAAAACTGTTTCGTATCACGACCTGAGTTTTACGAAAAACTCCAACTCTTTCAGGAGTCAAAATTTTTTTAACAATATATTTATGTAGTGTACAGATGAGATCTTCATCCACTTTTTCCTTTTCTTTTCCACTATGGAATGTGTTGAGATAATCCATAGCCTCACGGTAATTAATAACTTCTTGAACATCTCTTTGACGAGCGACGACACTTTCTCCCTGTATTACCCTCTCGGCTTGAGAAAAATTAAGTTCATTTCCTTCAATATGTGTACCATAATGAACACTCCTCACCAGCGCATCATCTTGAAATTTTTTCTCATAATATGGAAGAAGTGGTGCGTGATCGATAACCTCTTTAGATGCTTCAATAATTCCAATATTTTTGAGGATCTTGTTGGTAATGGTGTAGGATGGCTGATACATATCAATTCTTTAATTCTTGCACAATTCCCGAGTATCTTCAAGAAAGTTATTTTCAATGGTATAATACCTTATGGCATCAAAAAAATCAGAGAAAAAAAAGAAAGATGAGATCAAAACTCTCCCTTCACAAGTAGTCAAACAAATGCTGAC